>JBBKWX010000062.1:0-31631 GCA_037969175.1 Bacteroidia bacterium
TTAGAACACAAGTACACTTAGTTACACTAAGAAGTAAATGCATATTCCGCAGTTTTATTATTTCCTTTATTTAGTAGTAGATTTGTTCAAAATATAATGTCTGCCAGATGGTGAACAAGGACACACAAAAAAAAATAACTTCAAATTAGAAGGGATATTCTCATTAAAAAATCTTAGTGAAACTTGTGACCTACGTGCTCTTCGTGGTTTTATTTAATTTTTTAGCTTGACGCGTATGCGCACATGCGGGACTGAGACCTCTGTGGTAAAAATAGCACAGATTCCCATTGTAGATAAGTACTTATGATGCAATTCGAAAGGATTAGAAACCCGATTCCGGACAACAATGATTTTTTTTAAATAATTTATGATTTGAAGAACGAACTCAAAGCATCAATTAATCAAAACTTCACATTAAAAATTCATTCATTCACCACTTTTTTAGAGCAATTCGTCCCTTTCATTTGTTTTAAGATATGAACCGATTTATCTTTGTTATGTCTTAAAAATGAAAGCACAACGGGCTGAATGTCAAGATAAAAACAACTACAAAATCAAATTGAATCAATTCATTTTTATGAATTAAATCAATCAAAATAGTTCTGAGTTAGTGGTGGTTAAAGCAAAGGGTTCAGGAGCCCTTTGCTTCTTTTATTGGATCAGCAAATTGCATCCTCTTATATCACTATCCTGCATTCTTCCTTTGATCTCAAAACTGAGCTCATCATGAACAATTCCGATATCCTGAGTGGCTATAAATGAACAGCTATAAACATTAGCCATGTCAATTACATTTATTCCACCTCGTCCTTTTTTTGAAAATGTTTTCAGTGGGTCCTGAAGGTCTCTTACCATCACCCGCATCCAGGAAGGGCACTGAAAAATTCCGTCTTTTTTTGCGTAAGCCTGAGATAATAATTCTGTCATTCCATATTCTGAATGAATATGTTCTACTTTAAATTTTTCTTTCAGGATCAAATGTAATTCTTCCTTCAGGAGTTCCCTTCTTTTTCCTTTCATACCCCCGGTCTCCATCACTACTATATCGCTAAGATCGGGTGAAAATTGTTCAGCCAGATCAAGCAATGCATACGTGACCCCAACAAGAAGAATTTTCCTTTTTCTATTTTTTGCATCACTGATCTTTTGAATTAATTTGGAATGATCATGTAGAAAAAAACCGCTGGATTTATCAGCTGACATCCCGATCATTTTATCCATCATATACACCAAAGAAGAACCATCTCTTTCAAGATAGTTTGGCAACAACGCAAAAATGGTAAACTCACTTATATCCCCGTAAAATTTTTGAAAACCCTTCACAAAACTTTCTGTGTAAAGTTCAAGGTCATACACATAATGCAATGACTCTCCTTGCCCTGTTGTAGAGCTGCTTTTGAAGATAATTTCTTCGGTTAAAAAAGAGGGTTTTACTTTTTGGGATTTAAAAAACTCTATTGGTAAAAATGGAATATCTTCAATTCTTTTTACGCTATCGGGATCAATATTTAATGCTTTGATAAATTCGAAATAAGGTTCAACGAATTCAGTCTGTAATCGAAAAAGTTCCAACACCAGATCATCATTGAATACTGCTTGATCTGAGTCAAAAATCTTGCTCCGGATCAATGCCGCTCTGTCCAAAAAATCAACTTCTTTTCGATTCATCTTTTGATGTATGATCCGAGTTAAAATGCAGGCCCCTATTCTCTTTCCTTTCCATAGCCTGCTTAATGATCAGGTAAGCTACATTGATCATGTTTCTAAGTTCACAAAGCTTCCTGGATAGCACCGTCTTTTCATAGAATGCTTCCGTCTCACCATAGATGATCCTTAATCTGTCCATGGCTCTTTTAAGACGTTGGTCTGACCTGACGATTCCAACATAGTTACTCATTACAAATTGTAGTTCCAATACATTTGCCGTAACCAGCACCATTTCTCTTGCATCTGAAGTTCCTTCTGCATTCCATTCGGGAATATCATTTCTAAATTCCTTTTCTGAGAAATTAGCTATCCCGTGTTCAAATGCCCGATGTGAAAAGACCAGGGCTTCCAGTAAAGAATTTGATGCCAATCGATTTGCACCATGCAAACCCGTACATGCACACTCACCTACCGCATACAAATTTTTGATGTTTGTTGAACCGTTCTTATCCGTGACTATTCCTCCACACATATAATGCGCTGCCGGAACAACGGGAATAAAATCTTTACTTAGATCCAAACCTAAGCTCTTGCACTTATTTAAAATGTTGGGGAAATGTTTTGCAAAGTGAATCATATCAAGCTTAGTGCAATCCAGAAAAACAAATTCATCCCCGCTTTTCTTCATTTCGTTATCGATCGCTCTTGCTACGATATCTCGTGAAGCAAGAGATCCACGTTCATCATAATCGTACATGAATTCTTTTCCTTCACCTGTCCTTAAAATAGCTCCTGCCCCTCTTACAGCCTCTGATATCAGGAAACTGGGACTTACTCCCGGCTGATGCAAAGCAGTAGGATGAAACTGAAAGAATTCCATATTCTTTACATATCCTTTAGCTCTGTAAACCATTGCAACACCGTCTCCGGTTGCTATTCCCGGATTAGTTGTAGTCTTATAAATATTGCCGGCTCCTCCGGCTGCCATCAGAATTGTCTTTGCCAAAATGGTTGCTATTTTTCCGGATCGGAGATCCAGTGCATAAACTCCGTAAGTTTCAATATTCGCAGAACTTCTTGTTACTTCAATCGCTTGATGATGTTGTGTGATCAGATCCACAGCAAAAAAATGAGTCTCCAGTTTAATATTCGGATGTGCATGGATCTGTTCAAGCAGTGTAGTTTCAATTTCAAGACCGGTTGAATCTTTATGATGCAAAACACGATGTTCAGAATGTCCGCCTTCCATCGCCAGATCATATTTACCTGAAGGTGTTTTATCAAATTCTGTCCCCCAAGCTATCATTTCCTTTATCCTGTCAGCCGACTCCGTAATTACCATCCTTACTATCTCTTCATCACATAATCCATCTCCTGCATCAAGTGTGTCCTTTATATGCTTCTCATACGAATCCGGAGCATAGGTCACAGCAGCAATACCTCCCTGAGCATACTTCGTATTGGATTCATCTTCATCCGACTTGGTGATCACCAAAACAGATCCGTGATCAGCCGCCTTAAGTGCATAGCTCAACCCGGCTATACCTGAACCAATAACAAGAAAATCAACTTTATAAGACATATAAACAGAAAATAAAAAAAATAGTTGAACAACCTTCCAAAATTAGTAAATTGCAAGCAATAAGACGCCTATGAATACGCTTATCATTGCATTAGTTTTAATGATCCTGGTAGTGTTCTTTGTATTGCAAAATGCAGAGATCATCTCAGTTCAACTTTGGTTTTGGCAGATAGAAGCTTCACTAGCCCTGCTCTTGACAAGTACATTGTTGCTGGGAGCCATAATTGCATTATTGGTTTTTCTACCTGCATTATTTAAAAAGAACTCGGAAATAAAAGCGCTTAAGAAGCAAATCAAGTTCAATGAGCCTCTTAAACAATCCGTTTCCAAAGACGCTTCATCAGATTCTTTGCTCTAGTAATAATTGGCATCGGGGCTTTTTATAGGTATCTTTGTCTACCTCATAAATTAGCAAATGAAAGCTGTAAGTATATACGCCGAATCAACCCCAAATCCTGCAACATTAAGATTTGTTTTCAATTTTTCACTCCTGAGTGATGAAGTGGAATATACCAATATCAATACTGCAACCGACTGTCCACTAGCGGAAGAACTTCTAACCAGAAGCGACATTAAAGGTGTTTTTATTTCTTCAAACTTCATTACATTAACTAAGACCGAAGATGCTGATTGGTTTGAATTAATGCCCATCATGAGGGAGTTTCTTAAAGAATGGTTTTCTTCCGGGAAAGAGTTATTTCCTAACGGACCTATGAAACTCAGAGAAGAAGTTCGCGCTTCGGAGAAAGATGCGAATCCGGCTGATCTGAAGATCATGGAGCTGCTTGAGGAATACATTAAACCTGCAGTTGAAGGTGATGGTGGTTCCATTAAATTCAAATCATTTGAAGATGGTGTTGTAACTGTTGTCTTGAAGGGCTCTTGCAGCGGTTGTCCTTCTGCTTCCATGACACTTAAAAGTGGGATAGAAAACTTACTTACGCGTATGATGCCGGAAGTAACTGAAGTGGTAGCTGAAGAGCAATAAACTTTATTAGTATTTAAATTTTATTCTCTTTCTTTTGCTTTAACGAATACTTATTTGTTAGATAGAATGCCCTTTGTCCTTTCTACCCCTTTCTATTTATTTATTTTTTCCTTAATTTTATTTAAATAAAAAATATAAATCATGACACAAGTCACTGAAAGATCAAAAACTACAGATAGAATTCTTGAGATAGAAAAAGAAATTCAAGCGAAAAAAAAGGAATTATCAAAATTGAGATCTGAAGTTGAATCAACAGAGATTGAGAATTATATCTTAGATTCATATCATTCAGGTAAAAAAACATTGTCAGAACTTTTTGGTAACAAAAATGAGATGATCCTGGTTTTTAATATGGGCAGATCATGTCCCTATTGTACCCTATGGGCAGATGGATACAACGGACTTACCGGTCATTTGGAAAACAGAGCTGCATTTGTAGTTATCTCTCCGGATCCAATTGATATCCAAAAAGAATTTGCAACCTCCAGAAATTGGAAGTTCCAACTATACAGTCATCATGATTCAACCATGTCATATGACCTGGGTATGTCGACAAAAGACAAAGGCCATGAACCTGCTATTGCAGCACTCAGCAAAGATGAAAATGGAAAGATCATATTGCACTCATCTTCCTATTTTGGCCCGGGTGACAACTATTGTGTTATGTGGGATTTTCTTGACATGCTGCCAAAAGGCAGTAATCACTGGGCTCCAAAATACAGTTATTAATACTTGAAGACAGCTGCTCCGGGAATAAGGATATTTGCCATTATTCTATTTTTCCTTGTTGTATTTACTGGCCCATCTCTTAGAGCTCCATTCAGTTTTGAAGACGAGCATGAATATGTTAAGATCGCTAACTCTGATCTTGGAATGTATTCAAATATTAAAGGATCAGATACCTATTTTAACTTTAAGGATTATCTGAACAAATATCAAAATCAAGGTCGATTCAAACCGGCATCATTAGGAATGGTCTGGCTTGCATCAAAACTCAGCAAGGGAGAACCTTTGCTCATGCGGATCTTTCTATTGTTAGTCACAGCAATAACTCTTTTTATGCTGTTCAAACTCTTCAATGAATGGGGACTTGGTACAGCTACTTCTTTGTTATCCGTTTTATTGTTTTTTGCCGGACCGTATAATGAGATCTTCTACAGGATCGGACCTTCAGAATTATATGGTGTACTCTTTTTATTCAGCGGTTTGTATTTTTATAGCAAATACAGAACTCAATCTAGAAAAACAGATCTGTTAATTGCAGCTGTCTCACTTTTACTGATGGCATTAAGTAAAGAAAGCTTTATCCCTCTGCTCTTCCTTACCTCTGCATTTGCAATTATTTATTTATCCAAAACTAAATTCGAAAAATTCGTTTCAATCATACTCATCATTTCATCTGTGTTAATGGGATTGTGTATTGTTTATATTGACCAAACAGTTGGTTCATACAGAGGGAATATTTTATCCATAGAAGCGGGTATTTTTGTAAAGAATTTTATTACACTTTCTAAATATTCATCCCTGTATTTCCTGATCGTATTTTTCTGTCTTCCTGTAAATTTCATTACTCAAGGAAAGACGTTTCGGAATGCATTGATCTACTTTCTGATCTTCTTGATCCTGCAAACTTTTGTGTACAGATACTTATTGATCCAGGCACCGGTCAGATATTTCCTCCCTGCATTACTACCGATTCAATTGGCCGCTTTTTACTCCCTGAAGTTTCTGGAAACCAAGAGGATCAAGCAAGCTATTTATTTCACAATACTACTTGCAATTTCTGCTTTCTCACTAAAGAATTTTTACATTGATAGTTCTTATTTTTCAGCACGCGCAACCGCATATCAACGTATGCTGGACGAGGTCGCAGGATCAAAAGCTGATGCAATCCTATTTATGTCAGATCCGGCCACAGGATACGAGTTTGTAGATGCTTCAACAACTTTTTTAAGTGCTAAGAATTTTGATCCAAATGTCTATTTTGATATTCAGCCTAACCAGAATACCCTGAATAATTTAGGACTGGAAACTGATTACAGAATAAGTTCCATCAATGAAATAAAACAGGAATTCGACAATTATGTTTTAATACGGATGGCACCGGATGAATATTCAGGACGGCCGTTTGTTGATGAAACTTTATCACTGGTCAAGTCTTCATTCAGGGAAGAATATTTTAATACTTCCTTTGCAGATCTTTTAGAATTCAACATCAAAAAAGATCCAATCACGTATACCATTTATTATCCCAACACATCCTTGCTTTTAGAAGAATTAAATTTAAATACAGATAAATAGATCAGTCCATTCTTTCCTGAACAAGATGCCCATAATTCGAACCCGGATGTGATCAGTTTCATGTTTGGATCCGGGAATTCGTGTAATGCTATTTGAACACCTTTTTTAAAACGTGCGATCGTAATATGAGGGATCAACTCATCTTTTAGTTTTGAATGAATGCTGATGTCCTTTACAGCTTCATACAATGATCTGTTTAGCTCGCTGAACATTTTGTTTTTTTCAAATTCAATCCAAACCATCCCTCCTTTTCTGTTTTCTTTGATACTAAATTTTGGGTGTATAAATACCGGGCTGCTATAGTTTTTTTGGAATGATTCTCTGGTCAATCTTATCAGATCGATCAAACAATTATTGTTCACAGCCCCACAATACAACAAGGTTAAATGCAGGTTGGCTCTTCTGTTAAATTTTATTCCGGGAATATTTGAATTCAGGTTTTGAAATGCTTTTGCCGCTAAAACACACGAAGGATCTATAATAAAAGCAAAGAACAACCGCAGCGTACCGGGGTTGTTCTCTTTGTTATTTTGCAGGTCGGTTTCCATTGATCATAGAATCCAATTGATGCTATTTAAAGTTCCAATAAGAGTTCATTTAGGTCAGTCCCTCCAGTGAGTAATAAAGTTGGTTGCTCCAGCATCTGTTTTACTTTCACAAGAAACCCAACAGATTCTTTACCATCAATTATCCTGTGATCATAACTTAATGCAACATACATCATCGGACGGATCTCCACTTTACCATTTATAGCCATCGGTCTATCCACAATATTATGCATTCCTAATATGGCACTCTGGGGTGGATTGATGATCGGAGTTGACATCAATGATCCAAAAACTCCTCCATTTGTAATTGTAAAAGTACCACCACTCATTTCATCCAGACTGAGTTTTCCATCTCTGGCTTTAACAGCAAGAGCAGCAATTGCAGACTCAATACCTGCAAGACTCAATGTTTCAGCACTACGAATATTTGGAACCATCAAGCCTTTTGGAGTGCTGACAGCAATACCTATATCGCAGTAGTTATGATATACGATCTCTTCACCATCTATCATTGCATTAACCGCCGGAAATGCGATCAAGCTTTCAGTAACAGCTTTCGTGAAGAAACTCATGAACCCAAGACCAACACCGTGCTTCTCTTTGAACTTATCCTTGAATTTTTTTCTGAGTTCCATGATAGCAGTCATGTCAACTTCATTGAACGTAGTAAGCATGGCAGTCTCGTTTTTAACTGCAACCAACCGTTGAGCAATTTTTTTACGAAGCTTACTCATGCTTTCACGATTCTCGGCTCTGCTTGGAGCAGCTCCGTTAGACGATTTAGAACCGCCTTTCAATGCCGAAAGTACATCCGCTTTTGTTATTCTTCCTCCTTTACCGGATGCATTTACAACATCCTCTTTAAGGCCTTGCTCTTGCATCATTTTTTTTGCAGCCGGAGAAGGAGTTCCTGAAGCATATGACTTTTCCTGTGTTTCCTTTTTGACAGCAGGAGCCGGTGCAACATTCGCATCCGCTTTGGATTCTGCTTTTGGCTCTGCCTTTACCGGCTCCTCTTCCTTTACTTTGGCAGCCGGTGCTTTCGCTGATGTATCGATGGTACAAACTACAGTTCCAACTGCAATTGATTCTCCTTCTTTCACCTTCAAACTGATAGAGCCTGCAGATTCTGCATTCAAAGTCAGTGTAGCTTTATCAGAATCGATCTCACACAATTCCTCATCCTTCTCTACATAATCCCCATCCTTTTTTAACCATCTGGAGATCTCTACTTCGGTAATGGATTCACCCGGACTGGGTACTTTCATTTCTATGATCATAATGTCAGATCTTATTTAGATGATCTTTTACTTTTTATTCCTAATGCTGTATTGAGAATTTCCAATTGCTGGATCTCATGATTCTTATGTGAACCGGTAGCCGGACTGGCACTTTCCACACGAGAAATACAATCAATGTTCTTTCCTTTCATAACCCGAAGTATGAAAGACCAGGCTCCCATATTCTCAGGTTCTTCCTGAACCCATACAAGCTTTGCTGATTTATATTTTGTCAGGATCTTGTCAAGCTGTGCAGCCGGAAAAGGATATAATTGTTCAAGTCGGATGATCGCAACATCGGTAACTTTATGTTCCAAACGATGCGCTTCAAGATCATAATAGATCTTACCTGAACATAGCAAAACCTTTTTCACCGCAGTAGCTTTCACTTGATCATCACCTATCACTTCAACAAATTTCCCAACAGCTAATTCTTTTAATGTTGAAACACATTTTGGATGACGAAGCAAACTTTTTGGTGTGAATATGATCAATGGTTTACGAAACTTTCTATGCAATTGTCTTCTCAAAACATGAAAGAAATTTGCAGGAGATGTAGCATTGACAATATGCATATTGTTCTCTGCGCACAAGCATAAGAATCGCTCCAGTCGCGCACTGCTATGTTCCGCTCCCTGGCCTTCATAACCATGTGGTAAGAGCATCACAATACCGTTCATGCGTTTCCATTTATCTTCAGATGAACTAAGATACTGGTCAATGATTATTTGAGCACCATTATTAAAATCACCAAATTGTGCTTCCCATAATGTAAGTGTATTTGGAGCTGCAAAAGCATATCCGTAGTCAAAGCCAAGAACACCATATTCACTTAACAATGAATTAAAGATCTGGAATCCTGCTTGCTTCTTACTGATATTTGAAAGTGGTACATATTGCTCTTCCGAATCTTCAAGACGGATAACGGCATGTCGGTGAGAAAATGTTCCTCGCTCTACATCCTGACCACTTAATCTGACAGGAAATCCTTCTTCAAGTAAAGTTCCGTAAGCAAGTAATTCTCCCATTGCCCAATCCAATCGACCTGCTCCTTCAAGCATCTTTTGACGATCAGAAAAAAGTCGTTGTGTCTTATTAAAGAAATCTTTATCAGCAGGTAACTGCGTAATTTTTTTTGCGATCGACCTCAGCTTCTTTTCATCAAATCCGGTATCAGGAGAAGAGAGAAAATCTTTATCATTTGAAAGACGAAGATCCTTCCATGCACCTTCAAGGAAGGATGTTATCTTAACTTTTGAATGTTGTTTCGCGTCCGTTAATCGTTCTTGCAACATGTCACGGAAAGCGCTCTCCATCTCTTTTGCAAGTGCCGAATCCAGATCGCCGGAAGTCAATAATTTCTGATAATAAATATCACGAGGATTCGGATGTTTCGCAATGGCCTTGTATAATAAAGGTTGCGTGAATCTTGGCT
The DNA here is from genome assembly GCA_037969175.1 of Bacteroidia bacterium. Classification (GTDB taxonomy): domain Bacteria; phylum Bacteroidota; class Bacteroidia; order AKYH767-A; family JBBKVM01; genus JBBKWX01. The sequence goes on from JBBKWX010000062.1 coordinate 9,782, forward strand.
CATCACCTTCATTATGCCCATATCTTCTGTAACACAACAAATCGATAAATACATCGCGATGGAATCTTTGTCTGAATTCCATAGCTAGCTTGATGGTATAAACCAATGCTTCGGCATCATCTCCGTTAACATGGAAAACAGGAGACAAAGTTACTTTTGCGATATCCGTACAATACGTACTTGATCTGGCATCAATATAATTTGTAGTAAAACCAATCTGATTATTGATCACAACATGAATAGTTCCTCCTGTACGATACCCTTTAAGTTTCGACATTTGAATCACTTCATATACGATGCCCTGAGCTGCAATTGCAGCATCACCATGAATCAATATAGCAGAGATCTTATTATTATCACCGTTATATTTTTGATCTATTTTTGCTCTAACGATCCCCTGAACTACAGGATCTACCGCTTCAAGATGAGAAGGATTCGGTGTAAGACTGATATGGACTGACTTTCCTTGAGTTGTTTGGACATCCGTAGTGTATCCTAAATGATACTTTACATCTCCATCAAACTTTTGATCATCATATTCTCCTCCATTAAATTCCGAAAAGATATCCTCGTAAGTTTTGTTCAATGTATTAGCAAGTACATTCAAACGACCGCGATGAGACATGCCAATAACAAACTCTTCAATTCCATGATCAGCTCCGATCTCTATAATAGAATCTAGAGCAGGGATCAAAGTTTCAGCACCTTCCAGTGAAAATCTTTTCTGTCCGACAAATTTGGTATGCAGAAAATTCTCAAATACAACAGCCTCATTCAGCTTATGGAAGATCCTTCGTTTTTCATCATGACTTAAATTTGGAGTATTTTTTACCGACTCCATTTTTATTTCAAGCCACTTAGTAATATCCGGATTCCGAATATATTTATATTCAGCACCAATACTCTGACAATACGTTTGCTCCAAATGAGAGATGATATAGCTCAAAGTGGATGGTCCGACGCCAAGCTCAGAACCCGCTTGAAAGATGGTTTCCAGATCGGAATCTTCCAATCCGAAATTTTTATAGTCTAAAGTAGGCCAGTACTTTCTTCTTTCTCTAACAGGGTTGGTCTTAGTAAATAAATGTCCACGAATTCTATATCCATTTATCAAATTGATAACATTGAATTCTTTCTGTACCTGCACAGGCACAGATCCAACATCATCATAATTGCTTCTGGCAAAGTCAAATCCTTCAAAGAATTTCTGCCAGGATTCTTCAACCTGTCCCGGATCCTTTTTAAATTGATTGTACAACTCATCAATAGTTGAGCTGTGTGCTGCATTCAGGTAAGAAAATTTGTCCATCTGTAAGTGCCAAACGATAAAGCACAAAGCTACAAATAATTTACTTTTGAGTTTTCTCTAATCAAATCAGTTTCTTAATTTCAAAAAGTCATATTTTAGTCAGAGATTAAATAAAATGGATTTACTTTGGAGAAAATAATGGTATCATACAGAAGTATATAGTAGAATTTCGAGTAAATCCTTCCGAAACATGCATATAAACAAACACTTAACAGCATTTCTCACCCTTTTCGTGATACTGTGTTTTTTAGCTATTGAGAGCAATGCTCAAGTTTTGACCGGAACCATAAGAGACAGCAAGACCAATGAAACTCTCATAGGAGCTACTATTGGAATCAAAGGAACCAATATCGGTGGTGTCACTGACATAAATGGAAAATTCAGTATTCAGGTTGGTCAAGATGCACCTTTCACCGTGGTTGTGCTTTATCTGGGGTACCAAAGTCAGGATGTCAAAGTAACAAGCCTGGCCACTCCATTGACAATTAAATTAGTTTCAGATGAGTTTGTCATAAAAGAGGTTGAGATCGTTGGCAGCAGAATTTCTGAAAAACAAAAAGAAGCTCCATTGACCATCGAATCAATGGATATCATTGCGATCAAAGAAACACCGGCAGCGAATTTCTATGAGGGACTGGGTCAATTAAAAGGAGTTGATCTGACTTCGGCCAGTATGGGATTTAAAGTCATTAATACAAGGGGTTTCAACAGCACCAGTCCTGTAAGATCATTGCAGATCATTGATGGAGTTGACAATCAAGCGCCCGGACTGAATTTCTCATTAGGTAATTTCCTGGGTGCCTCAGAGTTGGATATTCTAAAAGTGGATCTGGTTGTTGGAGCAAGCTCCGCTTTTTACGGACCCAATGCTTTTAATGGAGTAATCAGTATGCAAACCAAAAGTCCTTTTTATCATGAAGGCTTAAGTGTGATGACCAAAGCCGGAGAAAGAGGTTTGCTCGAAAGTGCGATCCGTTATGCACATGTTTTTCAAAACAAAAACGGGATTGACAAATTTGCTTATAAACTGAATCTCTATTTCATGCGGGCCAATGACTGGGAAGCGGATAATATGGATCCCACACCTCAGAGTACAGTTGGGAGAAGTAATCCGGGTGGTTATGATGCAGTAAACAGATATGGAGATGAGAATTTAACAAGAGGTATTAACAATGCGACAAGTTTGAACCAGCAAGTTGGTAATCCTGGACTTGGTCGTTGGCATCGAACAGGGTATATGGAGTCGGATCTGGTTGATTATAATAGTCGGAATCTAAAAGCAGCCGGTACTTTTGTTTACAGGATCAAACCTGATGTTGAACTTACATATGCGTCCAGTTTTGGGACAGGGACAACCGTTTATCAAGGGGATAACAGATATAGCCTCAAAGACATTTTATTTTTCCAGAACAGAATCGAATTAGCTAAGCCCGGTAAAAGTTTCATTAGAGCATATGCCACACATGAGGATGCAGGAAATTCATACGATGCTGTTTTTACTGCTTTTTTATTGCAGGGACAAGTGAAAAGTGATGCAAACTGGAGCAGGGACTATAGGAATTACTGGAGTCAAAAGATAGCTGCAAAAGTTAGAAACCTACCTGGATATCCTACATTTACTTTTGGTCAACCCTTTAACTTCGATCAGGCAAATGCTGTTTTAGCTTTATATTCTGACTCCTTACTTTTATGGCATTCACAAGCTTCTACTGTTGCAAATGGAACCAACATACAAGGCGACAAAGGTTATCTTGTTCCCGGCACAGCTGCTTTTGACAGTGCATTTGCTTCGATAACCTCAAGAACAGTTTTTGGTGAAGGCGGATCAAAATTTTATGATAAATCAGCCTTGTATCATGTGCATGCTGAAAATAAATTCTCAAAATTAAAGTTTGGAAATATTGACAAGGATCTTGGTCTGGAAGTTACGACCGGCGCTAATTACCGACTATATGCTCCCAATTCTCAAGGAACTATTTTTAGTGATACCAGCGGCAGGAAAATTACAAATTCCGAGTTTGGTGCATACTTGGGTCTGGAGAAAAAATTTGTTAGTGATAAATTAAAGATCAATTTAACGGGTCGGCTGGACAAAAATGAAAATTTCGATTTCATCGTTTCTCCTGCAGCATCTGCCGTATACTCTATTAACAAAGACAATGTTTTTAGACTATCCTTTTCATCTGCTATCCGGAATCCTACACTGGCCGATCAATATTTATATTATAATGTAGGAAGAGCAATTCTATTGGGTAATGTGAATGGAAAAGACAGTATTGCAACAGTTGAATCATTGATAGATTATTTTGATTCTGCAACGCTTGATCCTTCCAAACTTGTTTATTTCACAGCAGACCCTATCCGTCCTGAAAAAGTAAAATCTGTAGAGGTCGGTTATCGCACAACTTTTCTTAAAAATATTTTCTTTGATGCAAGCTATTACTTTAGCTTCTATACTGATTTCATCGGATACAAATTAGGTGCAGGTGACATTGTCTTTGACCCTGCAACTCCTAACTTCATCAGTAAGCTCCAGTTTTACAGAATTGCTGCTAACGCTGCTGATCTTGTAACGACTCAAGGTTTTTCTGCCGGACTGAATTACTACTTTAAAAAGTTTTATGGATTAAGCGGGAATTATTCCTGGAATGAATTGAATAAGCAAGGTTCTGAGGATCCTATCATTCCTGCATTCAATACACCCAGAAATAAGTATAATATTGGCTTCAATGGAAGAGAGATCGATTCTTATTTTACATTATTGAATTTCATAAGTGATAAACTCAGCTTCCCGGTAAAGAATATTGGCTTCAGCATAAATTATAAGTGGGTTCAGGGTTTTGATTATGAAGGTTCACCACAATTTACCGGATATGTACCTTCTTATGATATGGTAGATTTGCAGGTAAATAAAAAAGTTCCGGCAATCAATACAACATTTAAAGTTGGTGCCAGCAATGTGCTGAACAATATGAAATATCAGGTTTATGGAGGTCCTGCAATCGGCAGACTAGCCTATTTCTCAGTACTGGTAGATCTTGAAGCAAAAAAATAATTGATAACCAATTTAACAATTCATATCTTTAAAATGTAATTACACGAAAATTAAAAAATCAAGATGAAAAAAACTTTACTCTCATTGTTATGCAGTGGATTGTTTCTAGCCGGAAACAGTGCTTATGCCCAGCGTTACCTCACAGAAGTATTTCCTGTTGTACAGGTCACTTCAGATATAATTTATGGTAACAATATCTCTGTGCTGACAGGATCGCCTGCTCCACAGGATCTAAAGATGGATGTGTATGAACCATTTGGTGATACGGAAACGGCCCGTCCAATGATCATCTTTCTTCATACCGGATCTTTTCTTCCTTTTCCTTTAAATGGAACTCCAACAGGTACTCGCACAGACAGTACAGTTGTTGAAATGTGCAAACAATTTGCAAGACGAGGATATGTTGCCGTTGCAATGAGCTATCGTTTAGGTTGGAATCCTGCTTCAGGTGACCAGGATGTACGTACCGGAACATTGTTGAATGCTGTATATAGAGCAATTCATGATGCAAAAACATGTGTTCGTTACTTCCGCAAAGAAGCTGCTGTAAATGGTAACCCATTCAAAATTGATCTGAGTCGCATTATAGTTGGTGGACAAGGTTCTGGTGGATATGTTGCATTTGCTTATGCTTCGCTTGATAAAGTTTCTGAGATCCAATTGTCCAAATTCATCAATTTCAATACCGCACCGCCTACTCCATATATTAACCAGGCTCTGTCAGGTAATTTTGAAGGTACGGATGCAACGCCATTGAATACGCCAAATCACGTTGGATACAGCTCATCTATCGATATGGTGTTCAACCTGGGTGGCGCAATGGGCGACAGTATTTGGCTTGAAGCCGGTGATGTTCCTATGGTAGCATTCCATGTTCCAAGTGATCCATTTGCACCTTATGATTATGGTGCGGTTATCGTTCCAACAAATGGAAACTTTGTTGTAAACGTTACAGGCAGCTATGGAACCATTCGTCGTGCGAATATGCTTGGTAATAACGTGAGTTTGGAAAACCCGCTTGCTCCTTATACTGATGTATATTCTGTTCGTGCCAACTCTATCAATGACGGTCACAAAGGCTTATTCCCATTATATCTTCCGGGTCCACAAGCTGGTCCATGGGAATGGTGGGATCCTTCAAATCCAAATCACAATGCCGGTTTGATGACAAATCCAAACATGTCGAAAGCAAAAGGAATAGCCTATATTGATTCTATCCAAGGTTATCTTGCTCCTAGAATGGTTCAGGTAACTAAATTACCGGGATACATCACTACCGGGATCTCTACTGTTTCAAACCATGTAGAAGTTGGAACCTATCCTAACCCATCACGCGAAGAAGTAACTTTCCGCAGCGTTTCTGCTTCAAATATGATCCGTATCATCGAAGTAAGAGATATGACCGGTCGTATCGTTTATTCTAATAACAATGTTGGAGCTGATCGTATCACAGTTCCTGTAACAGAATTTTCAAATGGAATCTATGTTGCCAGGATCGTAAGCGATAATTCTGAACAAAGCACAAAATTGATCAAACAATAAGTACTTGATCTGTAATACAAAAAGACCGGCCCTGTGCCGGTCTTTTTTTTGTTTTGATACATTCCAACAGAAATGTTAACTAAATGTTAAATCAAACGAAGGATTAAATTCTACTAGTCGTCTAAACCATATAATGTTGAACCATCCTCCAATAAAAATGAAAAAAAGCCTGACTCTCATTTTAAGTTTACTCATCACGTTAAATTTATTTTCTCAAAGTTTTTATGATGAAAATACGATCCAAACCATCAGAATAACTTTTACTCAAAGTAATTGGGATCAATTACTGGATGCAGAAAAAGCCGGTGCAGGTAATTATATCATGGCTCAAAGTATTAATATCAATGGGGTATTACTCGACAGTGTTGGTGTAAAATATAAAGGCAACAGTACATATAATGCAAATCAAGTAAAGAATCCTTTTCACATTGAATTGGATACATATAAAGATCAAAATTATCAATCCTATACGGATATAAAACTCAGCAATGTAGCCAAAGACCCTTCATTCATAAGGGAAGTATTGTCTTACAATATACTGAGGCAATATATGGTTGCTCCAAAATCCAATTTTACAAATGTTTATGTCAATGGCAATTTGATAGGGCTTTATGTGAGCTCGGAATCTGTTTCAAAGAAATTTGTAGACAGCAATTTTTATTCAAAAACCAACACCTTTATTAAGTGTAACCCTCCTGCCGGTGCAGGACCCGGATCTACTAATCTGCCAAATTTGGTTTATAAAGGTCAGGACAGTACGCAGTATTATACAGCATACGAATTAAACTCTACTCATGGTTGGCAAGATCTCATTAACCTTTGCGACACATTGAACAATAACGTTAATAGTGTTGAAGCTGTACTTGATGTTGATAAAGCTTTGTGGATGTTGGCGTTTGACAATGTTCTGGTAAATCTGGATAGTTATATCGGAGGCTTTGCACAAAATTATTATTTATACAAAGATGATCATGGTAGATTTTTATCCGTTGTTTGGGATCTTAATGAATCGTTTGGAACTTTCTCATCTACAGGAACAAGTACTCTTTCTTCCACCACAGCAAAACAACAAATGAGTCATTTGCTACATCTTACGGATACAAACTATCCATTGGTTAGAAAACTATTAAGTATTCCTATGTATAAGCGGATGTATCTTGCTCATATTAAAACAATACTGCTCGAAAACTTTTCAAACAATTCCTATTTTACAAAAGGTCAAGCTTACCAAGCTACGATCAGTGCAGCTGTTCAAGCTGATCCAAATAAATTTTTTACCTATGCTAATTTCACTGCAAACATAAATACAGATGTAACCGGTGGTGGTGGTCCGGGAGGAAGTTCAACACCCGGTATTACAAATTTGATGAATGGCAGGAAAACTTATCTATTGGCTCAGGCTGATTTTACGGCTACAGAACCAAGTATATCGAATATCAATTTATCAAACTCTGCTCCTTTATTGAATGATCAGTTTACAATAAGAGCATCTGTTACAAATTCAAATAGTGCTTATCTGGGTTACAGAAGAGCCTTGGGTGCACCGTTTCAACGCATACAAATGTTTGATGATGGATTGCATAATGATGGTGCTGCTAATGACAATGTATTTGGAGTTGATGTAATTATGTCAGATATATTTATGCAGTATTATATCTATGCAGAAAATAATACGATCGGAAAATTCTCACCTGTGAGAGCGGAGCACGAATACTATACACTCAATGTCTCTTCACCTCCAATTGGTAATTTGGTTATCAATGAATTTATGGCTTCAAACAGTACTACAGCTGCAGATCCTAACGGACAGTTTGATGACTGGATAGAGCTTTATAATAATGGTAACACGGATATCGATTTGAATAATTTTTCTTTATCCGATGAATCAGCTAACCTGATGAAATGGAAATTTCCTGCAGGTGCCATCATAAATGCAAAAGGATATTTAATTGTGTGGGCCGATAACGATACCACTCAATCCGGATATCATGCAAATTTCAAATTATCGGCTTCCGGTGAAACCCTGTTCCTGGTTGATACTGCAGGAACCATTTTAGATCAGATCAGTTATTCAACACAGATCACAGATACTTCATTTGGTCGCTATGCAAATGGAACAGGTAATTTCCAATTTATGCCTCCAACATTTAATGCCGAAAATATGCTTACAACCGGTTTACCTACAATAACTAGTGAAAAACCGCAGTTACTTGTTTATCCTAACCCGGCACATGATTCATTTACAATCAAAGTTTCGGGATCTTCGCTTCTGGAAAGAAATGTGAGTATCTATAATTTGTATGGTAGCATTGTATATCAGGACAATATTGATCAGGAATTAACAATTCCAATATTGAACTGGGCTCCCGGAATGTACATTGCCAAAGTAGGAAACTCAACGAGCAAGATCATTATCCGCTAAACCTTTTGGGCACTATTTGTCTCCAAAATGAAATAACATATCTTGTGTATTGAAATACTACTTGGGCTAACTTAAGTTTATTCGGGTTACTCAAAAATAATTTGCAATTAAACTCAATAAATTATCAAATGAAGATTATTGTTCTGAACAAAGTTTTGCACTTCTTTGCCCTTACATTATTTGTGATCATGATTACATCCTCAGGTTGCAAAACCGAACCCGGTGAAGGCGGCACATCTTCGATCACAGGAAAGATCTGGGTAAAGGATCTGAATTCAAGTTTCATCCTAACAAAAGAATATGCAGGAGCTGATGAAGATGTGTATATTATATATGGGGATGATATTTCATACGGAGATAGAACCAAAGCGAATTATAATGGTGAATATGAATTTAAATATCTAAATCAGGGTAAATATAAAATTTATGTTTACTCAGAAGATTCCGTTTTTATTCAATTATCCTCCGGCCAATTTCCGGTTATACAGGATGTTGAGATCACATCAAGAAAACAAAAAGTTGAAGTTTCATTAATTACAATATTCAAATAATTAAATACAGGGATAAATACTATTCTAAAATATACATGCGATCCTTCTTATTCATAATCACAATTGTCTTTTTGCAGCTATGCTCACCCGCATTGGCTCAAAATAAGTCTGATCTAAAAAAATATGCAATAAGCTCTTTTTCGACAGAACTCATTGATGATTCAGGTAAATTCATTGAAAGAACAGAGAAATATTACCCATCCGGGCTTCTTGCCGAGACCATTGAATATGATAAAGATGGATCTGTAAAGAAAAGAGTCTTGTTTGTTTATGATAAAAAAGGAAATATCATTGATGAAACAGAATTCAAGGCTGATCGCATGAAACATAGATTTGTAAGCGAATATAATGGCCCGGGCTCAAAAAAGAGTGCGGAGTTCGAATATTTAGCTGACGCTAGTTTAAAATCAAAAAAGCTCATATTGTACAATCGCATGGGTGATAAAATTGAAGAACAGGTCTACGACAAACAGAATACATTGATTGAAAAATCAATTTGGACCTACGATTCTAAAGGATTTAAAAAAGAAAAGAGTCAATATGATGGTGCGGGAAATCTGCTGAACTCCAGAAAATATACATATAGTGTTAAGTAATTCTAATCTCAACATACTAAGTAAATTTGAATCTGCAACTCTTGTGGAATTTGAAGTTGCAGCGCTTACTGATCGTTTGGATTGGAAGTATGTTTTTAGAATAGAAGAACTTGCAGATGTTCTTGAGAATGTAGCAAATGACTATTATATTCTTGAAATAAATAAACTCAGACACTTTAGATATGACAATCATTATTTTGATTCTGAAGATCTGAAATTATTTTATGACCATCATACAGGGAGAACCAATCGATTTAAAGTAAGAACAAGATCTTATTTAGATAGTGACCTTTCCTTTCTTGAACTCAAGAAAAAAACAAATAAACTGAGAACCATAAAGTCAAGGATAAGGATCGATTCAAAGGATTTGAAAACTATCATTACTGATGACTTTGTAAAAGAGAGCATGGAAGAAAAATTTATTCCCGGCCTTACACATAGTCTTCAGGTAAAATATACACGGATCAGCCTGCTTTCAAAAGACTTGAAAGAACGGGTAACAATTGATACCGATCTGGAATTTATTAACCATGTAGGTGATATAATTTGTCATAACATGGTAATTGCTGAAGTTAAACGAAAACGAAAAGCTTATTCTCCATTCATTATTGAAATGAAACGTAAATTTATGCATCCTTTATCCATCAGCAAATACTGCTATGGGATCACAAGGCTGCATCCTGAAGTAAAAGCAAATAGATTTAAACCAAGTTATTCAAGAATAAATAAAATTATCGCATGAACATTATAGATGTATTATTGACGGATACCCTGCCACAAGCCCAAGGATATTTCCGAACATTGACTTTTGATTTTTTTATTCGACTAGGAATAAACTTAATATCAGCGTTTGTGTTGATCCGATTTATCTATGTTCCTGTATATAAAAATAGAGATCTGCTTTTTACCTATTTGATATTTAATTTGATAATCTTCTTTATCTGTTTTGTATTGAATCAGGTAGAAATGTCTATGGGTGCCGCATTTGGATTATTTGCGGTCTTTTCAATGCTAAGATACAGGACTGAAGATATCTCCATCCGGGATATGACCTATTTATTTCTGGTTATCGCCATCGGACTATTAAATTCTGTGTCAGACGGGCAATGGGAAACCCTTCTCGTCTTGAATGGAATTATCGTAGGTTTTACATGGCTGCTTGAAACACCAACCCTCCGCAAGCGTGAAGCTTATCACAATATCATGTATGAGCATATCGAACTTATCACTCCTGAAAAAAGAGCTGATCTGATCGCCGATCTGCAGACAAGAACCGGATTAAAAATTCATAAAGTGGCTGTACAGAAAATTGATTTTCTTCGCGACTCAGTTGCTTTGAGGATCTATTACTATGAATAAATATTTTTTCCTCTTTATGATGATCTGCCCTTTTACTTTGTTAGCTCAGGTAAATGTTGCGGGTATGTGGACAGGCATAGATCTGGAAAAGAAAGTATTCAATGATCTGAAAATAAATTTGAGTCCGGAACTGCGAATTGAAAATAACTTCAATGGTGGAGAAAGCTTTTTTATAGATTCATCCATAGACTATCAACTTAGAGAATGGCTGAGTACTGCTGTTCATTACAGATTTATTTTGAAAGAAGATCTAACTGATCTTTCCAGCAGACACAGATACTTTTTAGATCTGAATTTTAAATATCCGGTAAGAAGATTGGATCTTAAATACAGGGCACGCTTACAACAACAATATAAAGACATTTACAGTTCCGGAGATGGATTCACACCTAAATCCGCTTTAAGAAATAAATTTGCAACAGAATACGAGATCAACAGAAGATTTAGCATCTCTGCATCTTACGAATTTTGGCTTCCGATAAATAATGATAAAACCGTTGTGAACCATCAACGGGTCTCCCCGGGTATCAGTCATACCCTGACCAGAAGAAGCAAGATCGATCTGAATTATGTTATTGATATTGACAGAGAAGGCAAGATCCCTGTAAATACCTACATAACTGCAATTGGCTATAAATATTCACTGGATAGATAAATTCAGAGGAGCTTTTTCCCATCATCTTTGTTTGAATAATGATGGCGTGTAATGATCTTTAATTCTGTTCTCCGAATTATCAGATCTGCGAGATCTGAATGAAAATCAATTTTGGAATATATATCAACAAGCATTTTCTCTGGTATGTCGATATTATAAAACCATTGCTTCAGTTTGAGCGAATCAAATCTGTAAATGGATTCAACTAAGGAAGATACTTGTTTGAGCAAGTCATTATAGGATTCGGGTAAATTTTCTTCCAATTCAAAACTAATCCCAGCCAGATTCAAGTCTTTTACAATCTGAGTTTTTACTTCAGTGATCGAGGGTCTGAATTTAGCATCAGACATTTCTAGCTCTCCTCTCTTAAAATAAGGCGCTCTACGGGCTTGTTCCCCACTAAATGGCTCTGTACTATTTCTTCTACGTCTTCATTCGTTACATGGGCATAAAACACACCTTCAGGGTAAACTACGATGCTTGGACCATAGTCGCATGTATCCAAACATCCTGTACGCTGAGCTCGAATCACTTTATTAAGACCTTTATCTTTTAAAGATTTTTTGAACAGCTTTACCAACTCAAGTCCAGTCGCTTCTCCACATGAACATCGCTCTCCTGCTGCTCTTTCATTGGTACAAATAAAAACATGTTTGGTATATTTCATAACTTGAAGATCTTAAACAAAGATAATGTGTTTTGATAAATACGTATGAACGGTAAACTACATAAAAATATTCTGATAGCGGGTGGAAGTGGAATGATAGGATCCATTTTGAGCAGAAAACTTCAGGCTTTGGGTTACCAGGTTGCCTGGCTCAGCAGAAATAGTAAAAGTGATGCAGACTATAAGATCTATCAATGGAATATTCAGAATGAATCCTTGTCCCCTGAAGCACTTGAATGGGCCGATGTAGTGATCAATCTTGCAGGAGCAACGATCGCAAGATGGCCTTGGACCAATTCGTACAAAAAAAAGGTGATCAGAAGCAGAACAGAACCTGCCAAGCTTATCGCCGCAGAATTGAAGTATATCAGTTTAAAACCTAAAATTTACATCAGTGCTTCTGCAACGGGAATATACGGAGACCGAAAGGAAGAAATTCATACAGAATCGTCCGTTGCGGGCAAAGATTTTCTATCAAGATCTTGCCTGGCATGGGAAGAGAATGCGATCAGCACAGGCAATGAATTTTCCAGGTCTGCTATTGTAAGAACCGGTATTGTCTTAAGTAATTTGGGCGGTTTTTTGGAAAAATTAACCCTACCTGCAAAGTTGAATCTTCTTGCTGTACCCGGAAATGGAAATCAATGGCTACCCTGGATCCACATTGATGATCTTTGCAGGATCTACATTTCAATTATAGAAAATGAAACTATGCATGGGGTTTATAATGCCGCTTCACCGAATCCTGTCACACTAAACACTTTTTGCAGTGCCCTTTGCAAAACACTGGGTACTTCGCTGTGGTTGCCTGCTATACCTGACTGGGTACTCAAATTATTTCTTGGAGAAATGTCTCAAATAATTTTAGATTCAGTTAGAGTTAATCCGGAAAAACTACTTGCTGAAAATTTCGAATTTCAATTTGTAGATGCTGAGCTTGCTTTGAAAGATCTGTTAACGAAAAAATGAATGCTAAAGATCAAGCATTCCTTGTTTTAAGCATCTCTGCAAAATGAAACAATTCCTGTTTCTTTCCTTGCTCAACATTTACTTTCTCCAACCATTCATATGCAATTGCCGCATGTTCATTAACAGCATTCAAAGCTAGTTGCTTCACTCCTATTCTTTCAAAAACTTCTGTAACTATTTTTATTTTCTGTTGAGGATCGATCGAAGGATCACCCGGGATATATGTTCTTAGGATCTGAAGTTCTTGCGTGTCTGCGTTTTCAAATGCCTTCAAAAGTAAAAATGTCTTTTTGTTAGAAAGGATATCACCACCTGCTTGCTTACCGAATTTCTCCGGATCTCCAAAAACATCTAAAATATCATCCATCAATTGAAAAGCGATACCAATATGCTTCCCAAAATTATACAGCGCTATTGCATCTTCATCTTTCGCATTTCCAATGATAGCACCGATCTTCAAACTACAACCCAGCAAAACTGCTGTTTTGTTGGTGATCATATGAATGTAGTCTTCAATACTTACATTTTCCCTGGATTCAAAATTCATATCCAATTGTTGACCTTCACATACCTCCAAAGCAGTTTGTGAGAACACGGTCAGTACAGCCCGCAATTTATTATCTGGAACACAAGAGATCAATTCAACGGACTTCACAAACATAGCGTCACCGGCAAGGATCCCTATACTTTCATTCCATTTTTTATGTACAGTCGGATTGTTTCTTCTCAGAGGAGCTTTGTCCATAATGTCGTCATGGAGCAACGTAAAATTATGGAATACCTCTATGCCCAATGCAGCTTTCAATGAATCATCAGAATGATGAGCAAACATTTCATTTGCCACCATCAATAACACCGGCCGTAATCGCTTACCACCTAATCCAAGAAAATAAACTATAGGTTCGTAAAGCTCTTTGGGCTCAAGCTTAAGATCGAGTTCTTGAATGCCTTTTTCAACAATTTGCTGCAATTCAGGAATGGTACGCATACTAAACGTTTACAAAGGGATGATCTTGAATCAGTGATTTTATTCCCTGGTCAACCGGAGTCATCGGACGTTTTAATAATTGCATCATTTTTTCTATATCCGGTTTCCTTCTTGTCATATCTCCATCTTTCAATGGTGGCAGATGAACGATCTTAGAAGATGATCCGGTAAGTTCAATTATTTTTTGAGACAATTCCAGAATGGTAATTTCCTGATCCGATCCGATATTTACAACATCGTTGATCACCAATTCTTGTTTGAAGGCATTGTAGCATGCATCAATATTATCGTCGATATAACAGAAAGTACGCGTCTGGCTTCCGTTTCCATAAATGGTAATATCCTTATTCTCTAAAGCAGCTTTCATGAATTTTGACATTACAAAATCAATACTTTGTTTAGGACCATACGTATTAAAAAATCTGAATATGGTATAATCCAAACCGAACTCTTGCTTATAGGATCTCAGATATGCTTCGCCTACATTCTTTACAATTGCATAAGGAAGTCTGCTATTCAAAGGTGTAGTTTCTTCGTTTTGTGGAAACTCAACAGGCTCACCGTATACTTCAGATGAAGAAGAATAATAAACTCTTTTTACTCCCGTGTTCTTACTCAGGTTCAAAATATTTCTGATGCCAGTAATATCATTCAATACTTCAACAGGATTGGCAAGGGTTCGTTTTACTCCTACCAATGCTGCGAAATGAAAAACGTAATCAAAAGAATATGAATAAAAAACACTCGAAATATCATTGAAGTCGTTACAATCAGCTTTGATGAATTTATAATTCGGTGTTGATTTAGGTGGAAGTTTACTTAGTTCTCCTGTGAACAAACTGTCAACTATCACTACATAATTTTCCGGATCAGAAAGTAATTTTTCCGCCATGCAACTACCAATGAATCCAGCCCCTCCGGTAACAAGTATTTTTTTCATGATTCTATTTCGTCAAAAGATTTAACAAATATTGACCATAACCGCTTTTCAATAAAGGCTCTGCTATCGCTTTCAATTGAGCATGATCAATAAATCCCATTCTATATGCGATCTCTTCAATACATCCTATTTTCAGACCTTGCCTGTCTTCAATAACCTGAACAAATTGACTCGCCTGCATCAACGAGGCAAACGTACCGGTATCAAGCCATGCAGTACCTTTATCCAGGATCCCAACTTTCAATTTCCCTGATTCAAGATATACTTTATTTACATCTGTGATCTCGTATTCGCCCCTAGCACTTGGTTCCAATTCATGTGCAATTCTTACAACATCATTGTCATAAAAATACAAACCCGGCACAGCATAATTTGATTTTGGTTTCAGCGGTTTTTCTTCAATACTGATCGCTTTCTTTTGGGAGTCAAATTCTACAACTCCATATCGTTCGGGATCACTAACATGATACGCAAAAACTACTCCTCCACTTGGATCCTGATTCTCCCGAAGTAATAATTCCAAACCTGTTCCGTAAAAAATATTATCTCCAAGTATCAATGCAACTTTATCATCTCCGATAAAATCTTTACCGATCACAAACGCTTGTGCGAGTCCATTCGGAATTTCTTGAACAGCATAGGAAAATTTACAACCTAAAGGAGTTCCATCACCCAATAATGTTTTAAAATGAGGAAGATCATGAGGTGTGGAAATGATCAATATTTCTTTTATTCCTGCCATCATCAAAGTGGATAGCGGATAATAGATCATGGGCTTATCATAAACAGGCATCAGCTGTTTACTCATTGCCATTGTGATCGGATACAAACGGGTTCCTGAACCCCCGGCCAAAATTATTCCCTTCATATGCCCTAATCTTTTCTGATTGTCAGATCATCTAACTCTACATCTTCATCTTCATCATAGATCTGGATCAATGGTTCCTTCATAGCTCTTGCATTGATCGATTTTTCAAGTGATAATAATAAGCTTGGCAACAATAATAGATTTGCAAATAAAGCAATTATCAAAGTTACAGAAACTAATGTTCCCAGTGCAACTGTACCTCCAAAATGTGAAGCTGTAAAGATGAAGAACCCAAAAAATAAAACGATAGAAGTATAGATCATACTTACTCCGGTTTCATTTAATGCAACAGTTACTGTCTTGCTGATGTTCCATTTTTGATTCCTTAATTCTTGCCTGTATTTAGCTAAAAAGTGAATCGTATTATCTACACTAATACCAAATGCAATACTAAAGATCAATATGGTAGAAGGCTTCAATGCGATTCCAAAATATCCCATCAATGCTGCAGTAAATAACAACGGAATTAAGTTAGGTATCAATGAGATCAATACCATTCTAAAATTCATAAACATAAGCGCCATCAGAAAACTGATAATGATTATTGCAAGTAGGACTGAACGGATCAAAGACTCAACTAAATATCCGGTACCCTTTAGGAAAATGATACTTGTCCCGGTTATTTTTACATTATATTTTTCAGGATTAAAGATAGAATCTATCCGGGGTCTCAATTCATTTTTCAGAACTTCCATTCTGGCAGAACCAACGTCAGCCATTTGAACACTCACACGCGTAAACTGACGTGTACTATCCATGAATGATTTGAGAAAATTCTGTTGCCCTTGTGCTTTTGTGGCATAAGTCAGAATGAAGTTTTTCTCTTGTTCATTGGGTAAACGATAACGTTCCGGATTCCCATTGTAAAACGCTTGAGTGGAAAATTTCACAACTTCAACCAGAGAAACAGCTTTCGAAAATTCAGGATATTCAGAGATCATTTCCTGCATCTGGTTCATCCTATTCAAAGTCGTCAAAGAAAGAACTCCACCTTTACGTTTTGTGTCAATTGATATTTCAAAAGGCATCACACCTTTGAAATTCTTTTCGAAGAATTTCAAGTCAACCAATACTGGATCATTCTGTGGTAGATCATCCACGATGAATCCTGTTGTTTTGATCTTAATCACTCCAATACCTGCAATGATGACAGCGATGAATGTGCCTAAATAAATTCGTCTCCTGTATAGATGTACCCAACGATCCAGTGTTGCAACAACACTGAGTATCCTTTGGTTATCCAGATGTTTAGTATGCTTCGCTTTCGGGACCGCTAAAAATGAAAAGATAACAGGTATAAGTATTAAGCTTAATAAAAACAAAGTCATGATACTGATTGAAGTTACAATACCAAATTCTTTCAGGATTGCACTCTTGGTAATCGTGAAGGTTACAAAACCGACAGCAGTCGTTGCATTGGTCATCAATGCTGCCTTTCCGATCTTCTGAATTGTTCTTGCTAAAGCTTTTATTTGGTTGGCGTGTATCCTATATTCCCTATGGTATTTATTAAGAAGGAAAATACAGTTAGGGACACCGATAACGATCATTAATGGTGGGATCAAACCGGTCAATAAAGTAATTTTGTATCCCAAGATTCCCATTAATCCAACTGACCAGGTAACGCCGATTCCAACGACCAACATGGAAAAGAGAGTAGCAATAATAGATCGGAAAAAGAGAAACAGGATAATTGCAGTTACCAATGCTGCAAGAGCCATGAACATTTTGAGTTCCTCAGCTATCTTGGTTGAAATGATCGTACGGATATAAGGCAAGCCGCTATAATGCATTTCAATATTGTATTTCTTACCAAATACATTTGCCCTTCTATTGATCTCATTTACCAAACCCACTCTGGCTTTGGTATTCAGCATTTTCTTTTCGAGCGTGATAGCCATCAACATTACCCCTGACTCTCTATTGATCAATAGATTTTCATAAAAGGGTAGGTTAAAAAACAACTCTTTTAAACTATCAAGTTCTGCCTGGGTTCCAATTTTCTTCTCGAATAAAGGTTTGAAATCGAATTTCCTGACACTGTCATTCTTACTCAGATTATAAGCTCTGGCAATCGATACTACTTCCTGCACTCCTTCAATCCCACGTAACTCATGCGATAAAGCTGAATACGCATTGAACTTTTCGAGCTGAAAAAAATCCTTGTCCTCAATACCAATGACAAGCACGCTGCCATCCTCCCCAAACATCTGTTTAAACTGAGTATAATCCAGATAATCAGGGTCGTTTTGAGGCAGTATTTGTGCAAATTCGTAGGAAAGCTTGACTTTAGATGCCTGATAGCCGAAAAAAAGCGTCAGTAATCCTATGCTGATCAACAGCGCAAGACGGTTACGAAGAATAATTCTGGAAACTAATTCCCACATGTGTTTGATTAAGGGAGGGTAAAATTAACAAAAAATGCTTGCCCCTTAAGTTTTTAGGGGAAATCTAAATCTAATAAATGAAAATAGCATAAAAAAGGCCGGTATGAACCGGCCTTTGCTTATCGAATGTCCTTTATGACTCTAACATAGCCTTTATAAACTTCTTTTTGAGTTTTTAAAATATAGAAATACGTATCATCATTCACTCCATCACCCCAATCGTTCTGGTAATTGGATGATTCATAAACTACCATTCCCCAACGATTAAAAATTGTCAGCGTTGAATTTTCTTCCAGACCATGGATCACGAAATAATCGTTTTGCCCGGGACTGGATGGTAATGGGGTAATCACGTTTGGAATAAAGAACTCATTAAACTTGATCTCAAGCGTATCAGCTGCAATATTACAAGCTCCTGTAGCCGTTATGATCAATGTTACTCCACCGTTTGTGAAGTCCAGAGCACTTGGCTGATACACGGCATTTGGTGTATTTGCATTCGGATTGAATACTCCTGTTCCGTTTGATGTCCAGATTATTCCCGGAGACGTAACTGCAGGATTCAAATTCACAGCACTGCCCGTCGGCAGGTTCTGATCCGGTCCGGCATTGATAGTCGCAAAATCACCGATCGTAATCAGGATAGTGTCTCTAACAACTCTGCAACCTCCCGTAGTGGTCAAAATTAATTGAACACTTCCATTAGTGATATCCAGTGTTCCCGGCTGATAGATCGCATTAACAGTTGTATTGTTTGGAGTGAATACACCGTTACCCGAACTACTCCAGATTACTCCGGTAGCATTGGCTGAATTTCCATTCAACAATACAGGAACACCTCCGCAAATGATAGCATCAGCACCGGCATTAACCGCTGGTGCAGGTATAACAGTCACCAACACAGAATCACGGTTGGTACATCCAAAACTGTTTTGCCCTATCACCACATAATATGTGCTCGTTGATGGTGCCACCATTACGATGTTTCCAACAAGAGCTCCCGGATTCCAGATATAGCTATCTGCTCCATTCGCTGTAAGCGTAGTGGAGTCTCCTGCACATAAGCTTGTAGGATTGGCAAGTACACTTACAGCAGGTCTTGGATTGATGATGATAGTCGCCGAATCCACCGCGTTACTACAAGGTGCATTATCTACAGTCAGTGTGAAGGTTATTGCTCCCAGATCCGTACCCGGCAGGTAAGTCGTTGTTGCTGTATTCGCATTCAGGAAAGTTCCTGTACCCGAACTGGTCCATTGATAATTTCCTGCACTCGTATTCGCAACCAACTGTATCGAATCTCCAAAGCAAACGGATGCCGGGAAATTTTGAATTACCGCAACCGGAATACCCAGAATATTCACATTGTAAGTTGTAAGCGCTGAGAAACAACTATCAGGATTCATAGCACCCACAGTGATCAAGCCACTACCTGCTGCTCCCCAGTTCACAACAAGGCTATCCGCATTTTGAGATCCCACAATTACACCACCTGTTACATTCCAGGTATATACCAGACCTGCAACATTATTCAGGGTATAAACAACGCCTGCGCTTTGCTCACAAACTGCTGCCGGACCACTTATTACCGGTGCTTGTGGTATTGGAGAAATATTAATATTGATGATCACAGCACCCCCCGGACAACCTGCGGAACTTACTTCTGTTACTGTTACAGTACCCGGTCCTGCAGTTCCCCACGTCACACTGATACTGCTAGTACCCTGACCAGCATCTATATTTCCTCCTGTTAATGACCAGTTAAATGTACTGCCTGCTACTCCATTCGTGTTATAAACAATAGCTGTTGCTCCTTCACAAACGGTCAGAGGACCGGTTGGAGCAACTGTTTGTGGTATTGGATTAATAATAACAAACACCGTCTGACCAAGACCATTACAACCATCAATACTGGTTTCTATGACTGTTATTGTACCGTTTCCGGCTGCACCCCAATTTACTGTGATTGCAGATGTCCCGGCTCCTGAAACTATTGTTCCCCCGTTTACTGTCCAGGTATAAGTTGATCCAGGATTGCCCGTAACTGAATAATTCATTGAGGTATCCCCATCACAAACACTCAATGAACCATTGATTATTGATGTTACAGGTATAGGGTTGACCATCACCGACAAAGTATCCGGACTACTGCTGCAATTAAATGAATTTGTAGCTGTTGCTATCACATATCCCAGTCCGGGAGTAAGCCAGTCAATGTAAAGACTATCCGTGCCCTGTCCACCGGCAATGATCCCATTTACAACATTCCAACTATAAGTCAGTCCTGCAAGGGTATTCAAAGTATACAGAATAGAAGTACTACCGGCACATACCGGAGCCTGACCCGAAACCATAGGTTGAGCCGGTGTTGGGTTTACTGTGATACTAACACTTGCAATTGCCGATGGACAAGGTGCATTATCTACAGTCATCGTTAATGTTACAGTTCCTACATCCGCTGATCCTGTTGTATAAGATGGTGAAGCTATATTGGGATTACTGAATATTCCGTTACCCGATGTTGTCCAGGTGATCGTTCCCACCGGAGCCGTACCATTAAGCAAAACAGATTGTCCTTCACAAACAGTCAATGGGAAAACAGAAGCACTTGCAGTTGGAGTCTGACTAACAATTACAGTCAAATTAACCGGAGCACCCGGGCATCCAAAAGAATTGGTTTCTGTAAGTACGATGGTAGCATTACCCGGATTCGGGAAATCAACTACGATACTTGAAGTGCCTTGACCAGAAACTAAGGTTCCGTTTCCATTCACTTGCCAGGTATACGTGGATCCGGCTGTTGGAACCACATCATAGATTTGCCCCAGACTGCCTTCACAAAGTAGGACGGGACCGGTAAAGTTTGGTGTAACCGGTATTGGGTCTATAGTTATATTGATGATGGATGATGCACCTTCGCATCCTCCTGCAGTCGTTTCAAAAACTTCAACCATTCCTGTTCCGGTGCCCGACCAGCTTACAGTGATCGAATCTGTTCCTTGTCCATTCACCAAAACACCGCCGGTGACTGTCCATGTATAAGTACTGCCGGCTGTTCCTGTTAATGTATAAATGTTTCCTGTGCTTTGTGCACAAACAACCAATGTTCCTGTAACTACAGGTGCAGGAGGTAATGCTTCGATACTGATATTGAAAACAGCATCCTGACTTTCACATCCTGCTGCACTTGTCTCATGAACGCTGATGCTTCCCGGACCTGCTGCTCCCCAGTCTACTGTAATGCTATTACTTCCCTGGCCGCTTTGGATAATTCCTCCGTTAGCTGTCCAGGTGTAGGTTGATCCTGCAGTATTCGGCACTGTAAATACAGTTCCGGTTCCATTCTCACAAACATTTGCAGGTCCAGAAATAACAGGAGCAGCAGGTATTGGATGAATTGTAATATTGAATATGCCCGGAGCGCTATTACAATTGAATGAGTTGGTCTCGATAACAGAAATACTTCCTGCTCCGGCTGATCCCCAATCCACTACGATAGCAGATGTTCCCTGACCACTGATCAAAATTCCACCATTCACAGT
>JBBKWX010000063.1:0-30169 GCA_037969175.1 Bacteroidia bacterium
ACTTTACCTTATAGAGTCTACAGAAGAATTGCTCCTGCAGCATGGGTTCAGATAGGTTCGTCTGCCACAACTACATACCAGGATACGATCCGCACTTGTAATGTGCCTTATGAATACAAAATTGAGTTGAGTGATGCTTCGGGTTGTATATCCACATCTTCTGTTTCTGCTAATGTGTTTACATATCCGGGGGATATAGTTGCTGCTCCTTCACTGCGCTGCGTTTCTGTTTTAGTGAATGGAGATGTAAGTCTGAATTGGGTGAACCCTACAGATCCTACCAATTTCTTTGCTGCTTATGAGATCTATCACAGTACAGCTGCAGGTGGTCCATTTGCATTACTTGCTACGATCAATACCTTTGCTACTACCGGCTATACCCATGTTGGTGCCAATGCTAATGCACAGGTCAATTATTATTATTTAAAAACACTATCAGGTTGTACCGGATTGGTTCCTTCAGCAACGAATTCTACAACGCTTGCAAGTATGCTATTGACTGCTACCCCAGCTTTGGGATTTGCAAATCTCGCCTGGAATGCACTTGCCACTCCGTTGCCTGCTACAAGTACACTGCCTTATCGTGTCTATAGAAGAATTGCTCCTGCAGCATGGACACAAATAGGTACAACGAACAACACTACATATCAGGATGTGATCACTACATGTAATGTTCCTTATGAATATAAAATTGAGATCAGTGATGCTTCCGGATGTATCTCTACATCATCGATCGATAATGACATATTCACATGGGTTGGGGACATTGTTGATGCACCATCCTTGAGATGTGTATCAGTACTAATCAACGGTGATGTTCAATTGAATTGGGTTACACCTGCAGATCCAACCAACTTCTTTGCGGGGTACGAAGTTTATCAGAGTGTTGCTATTGGCGGACCATTTAATTTGTTGACAACAATTAATACATATGCAACTACAAGCTATACGCATGCAGGAGCAAATGCAAATAATCAGATCAACTATTATTATATAAAAACACTTTCAGGCTGTTCAGGTTTAGTTCCTTCCGCAGTGAATTCTGATATTCTTGCCAGTATTAAGCTGGATGCAATTCCAAGTCTTGGATTTGCTACATTGAATTGGAATGCACTTGCTTCGCCATTACCTGCTACTTCTCTGCCTCCTTACAAAGTTTTCAGAAACATTAATGCCGGAGGTTGGATTCAGATTGCAACGACAAGTGCATTAACATATGTTGATACGATTGTACAATGTAATATCCCAATTCAATACAGAGTTGAGATCTCTGATGCTTCAGGTTGTACTTCGGTTTCCTCTGTGACTTCGGATGTATATACATATTTGGGTGATATTCTGGATGCACCAAGTTTACGTTGTGTATCAGTTCTACCAAGCGGTGATGTACAGATAAATTGGGTTTTACCTACCGATCCAAATAATTTCTTTGCCGCATACGAAGTGTATCAAAGTAATGGAGGTGCATATAACCTGATAACTACTATTAATAATTATGCAACTACCAGCTACACGCATGTTGGCGCAAATGCTAATGCTCAGGTGAACAACTATTATCTGAAAACATTGTCGGGTTGTACAGGAATTGCTTTCAATACAACCAGTGATACATTATCATCTATGTTGCTGACTGCAACCCCTAGCCTTGGATTTGCCAATTTGGCATGGAATGCAGTGCATACGCCATTACTAGTGTCTTCGGCCCCTGATTATGCGATATTCAGAAATATCAATGGTGGCGGATGGATACAGATAGCTACTACAGCGAATTTAACATATGTTGATGTAATAGATCAGTGTAATATTCCGATCGCTTACAGAGTAGAGATCGCGGATGCATCTGGTTGCACATCCGTATCTTCTGTTCCAAATGATGTATTTACATACTTAGGAGATGTACTCGATTCCCCAAGTCTCCGCTGTGTTTCCGTTCAGGCTAATGGTGATGTTGATCTGACTTGGGTCATTCCATCCGATCCAACAAACTTCTTTGGATCCTACGAATTATACAGTAGTAGCGGAGCTGCATATAGCTTACTAACCACAATTTCTACATATGGACAGGGAACATTCACTCATGTCGGAGCAAATGCTAACAATGTGGTTAATAAATATTATTTAAGATCCCTTTCCGGATGTACGGCTCAGGTACCAAGTGCTCAGAATTCTGATACATTGGCTTCAATTAAAGTTGTAGTGACCAATAACTTGGGAGTTGCAAACATTAACTGGAATTCCTTAGCTAATCCTTTACCGGGTACATCTTCCGGTTCATATCGTGTTTATAAGGAATATCCTGTTGGCAGTTGGACTCAGATAGGGTTGACAACGGGCAATGTTCATCGCGATACAATTACAGTATGTAGTGCCAATATCAATTATAAGGTAGAGATAGATGATAATGCCGGATGTACTTCCGTTTCATCTATTGACGGGGATCTTTTCCAGGATATCATGCCTCCGAACACTCCACAGATTGATACAGTTAGCGTTGATCCATTTACAGGCCTTGCTAATATTTCATGGAATGTAAATAATTCCGGAGATACACAAGGATATACCATTTACCAGTTCAATGGTGCCTCATGGGATTCACTGGCCACTGTTTATGGTATTGGAAATATCAATTATTTCAATGCTAATTCACTTGCAGGTACTCAATCCGAATCTTATGCTGTAGCAGCATTCGACAGTTGTGGAAACATAAGTGTTCTTTCCCCAACACATAGAACCATATTCTTGAATTCAAGCATTGATATTTGTAAACAAGCGACTTCCTTGACCTGGAATTCATATATCAATATGAGTGGAGGAGTTCAGCAATATCTGATTATGGCAAGCGAAAATGGAGGACCATTTCAAATAGTAGGTTCTACTCCTGGAAACGCAACTTCCTTTGATCATTTGGGTCTTAAACCAATGGCAACTTATTGTTATTATGTTCAAGCCGTTAGAACCAATGTTGTGATACCTGCTCTCAGCGAGTCAAGTTCTTCCAATTTGACATGTGTAGTTGCAAATATTCCTATCGATCCACAGTTTAATTATTTAAAACGTGCTACAGTTGGTGGAAAAGATCTTGCCTTGATAGAGTCATATTTGGATACATTGGCGGATGTAAGAGGTTACAAGATCCTCAGATCTCGTACATTTAATGGTACTTATGATACGATCGCGTTTGTTTCTGCTCCACAGGCAGGTGATATACTGAGTTATGTCGATCAAAGTGCGAAAGTAAGCGCTGCCAGTTTCTTCTATAAAATTGTTGTCGTTGATTCTTGCGGGAATAATAAATATGTATCGAATATTGGAAGAACTATCCATCTAACTGCTAATCCAAACGAGAACCTGACAAATCAACTTAGCTGGAATGACTATGGTGATTGGGATGGTGGAATATTGGAATATAATATCTATCGTAAGACCAATGAATATTGGGAACCGGGACCGATAGCCACTGTTCCATATGGTACCCGTTCTTATCTGGATGATGTTTCTGAATATTACAGAAGCGATGCAACGTTCTGTTATTATGTGGAAGCTATAGAAGATCAAGGAAACATTTGGGGCTTCAGAGATACCAGCACATCAAATGATATTTGCGTGATTCAACCTGCAAAGCTTTATGTTCCAAATGCTTTCACACCAGGTGGTTATAATCCAATATTTTATCCGGTCGATATCTTTATTGATGTGAACTCTTATCTGTTTGCAGTGTATAACAGATGGGGAGAAAAAATCTTTGAAACTAATAATCCTACTGAGGGCTGGAATGGTAACATTGCGAATCAGGAAGCACCTGAAGGAGCCTATGTCTATCTTGTTAAGTTCGTTGCCAGTGACGGCAAAGAGTTTGTCAAAAGAGGCACGGTCACATTGATTCGATAATCTCTAACTAAAGATATGAAGCCGTAGTATGATTCTAAATGAATTGACTACGGCTTCGCATTTTTTGCCATTTTATTTTCCTAACTTTGCCGCCATCCGAAAGGCAATCTTTTTGGGTCCTACGTTCATTTTTATATTCGCATTGCGCATGTATACAGATATTAATAAATTTTTTGGTGAAGGTCTGACATATGATGATGTACTGCTTGTGCCTGCTTATTCTGAAATCCTTCCCAGAGAAGTTGATATAAGCACACAATTTTCCCGGAACATCAAATTGAATATTCCTTTGGTTTCAGCAGCCATGGATACTGTTACCGAGTCTGCGCTTGCAATTGCAATGGCTCAGGATGGTGGTATTGGTGTTCTTCATAAAAATATGAGCATTGAGAATCAAGCCGCTGAAGTAAGGAAAGTAAAACGTTCTGAAAGTGGTATGATCACTGATCCGATCACTCTTTTACCGGATGCAACTTTGAAGGAAGCTCTGGGGTTGATGAAAGAATTTAAGATAGGTGGAATACCCGTTGTAGATAAGAACCAAATCCTTCAGGGAATCATTACAAATAGAGACCTTAGGTTTGAGAAAGTACTCAGCCGAAAAGTTTTTGAGGTAATGACCAAAGAAAATCTAATTACCACAACAGGGGTAGTTACTTTGGCAAAAGCTGAACAGATACTCCAGCAATACAAAATCGAGAAACTACCCGTAGTGGATAAGAAGTTTAAATTGATCGGTCTTGTTACGTATAAAGATATCCTTAAAGTAAAATCAAAACCCAATTCATGCAAAGATGAACTGGGAAGATTAAGAGTAGCTGCGGCTGTTGGAGTGACGGCAGATATGCTCGACAGGGTCGATGCTTTGGTTAATGCTAGTGTAGATGTAATAGTTATAGATACAGCTCACGGGCATTCAAAAGGAGTAATAACAGCATTGAAAGCTGCCAAGAAAAAATACAAGAATCTGGAGATCGTAGTTGGAAATGTTGCTACCGGTGATGCTGCAATGGAATTGATGAAAGCAGGGGCGGATGCAGTTAAGGTTGGAATTGGACCGGGTTCAATATGTACAACTCGAATCATTGCCGGTGTTGGTGTCCCCCAACTGACCGCCATTATGGAAGTTGCCGGGGCATTTAAGAAGAAAGGGATTCCAATCATCGCAGATGGAGGTATCCGTTTTTCAGGTGATATTGTAAAGGCCATAGCTGCAGGAGCAAGTTCAGTTATGATGGGAAGTGCTTTTGCGGGTGTTGATGAATCACCGGGAGATACAATTATTTTTGAAGGAAGAAAATTCAAATCATACAGAGGTATGGGGTCAATTGAATCCATGAAAAGTGGATCAAGAGACAGATATTTCCAGGATGTTGAAGATGATATCAATAAACTGGTACCGGAAGGAATTGAGGGAAGAGTGCCCTACAAAGGTTTTCTTACGGAAGAGCTATTTCAAATGATTGGGGGGCTTAGAGCCGGAATGGGATATTGCGGATCCAAGAATATCAATGAGTTACAAAAAGCTAAATTTATTCGTATCACAGCTGCTGGGGTGAGAGAAAGTCATCCACATGGTGTAACGATCACAAAGGAAGCTCCAAATTATTCACGTTAAATTCATCTAAAAAGAGAAATTTTGGCCGCGATTGAATGATTGCTTGGCTTTAATTATCTTTACTCGCTTTTTAATTATAGGATTTATGAAAAAAATATTGCTTTTTTTAAGTGTGCTTTTAGCAACCGGCTTTTTTATTAAGGCTCAGGATAATAATGAACCTATCTTATTGAAGATCGCCGGGGATCAAATTACCCGTTCTGAATTTGAAAAAGTATACAGAAAGAATAATGCGAAAGAAACCAATTTCGACCGCAAATCTTTGGAAGACTATCTGGAGCTTTATATTAATTATAAACTCAAGGTAAAAGAAGCCGAAGCTTTGAAAATGGATACCAGTGCCGCTTTTATCAATGAACTTGCAGGTTACCGTAAGCAGCTCGCTCAGCCATATCTTGTGGACAAGGAAGTGACCGAGAACTTGATCAAAGAAGCATATGACAGAATGAAGAAAGATGTTCGTGCAAGTCATATTCTTATCCGTTTGGAAGAGAATGCTTTACCAAAGGATACATTGGCCGCTTACAATAAGATCATAAAGATCCGTGAACGTTTGACCAAAGGTGCTGATTTTGTTACTGTTGCAAAAGAAGTAAGTGAAGATCCTTCAGCAAAAGATAATGGTGGAGACCTTGGATATTTTACCGGGATGCAAATGGTTTACCCATTTGAAACCGTAGCATATAATACTAAAGCAGGACAAATATCAATGCCGGTCAGGACCCGTTTTGGTTACCATCTTGTTAAGGTTGCTGACATTCGGGATGCAAAAGGAGAAGTGATGGTTGCTCATATCATGATCAAAATGCCAACCGGCTCTATAGCAGTTGACAGCATTGCTGCAGAAACTAAAGTAAATGAGATCTATGCTAAATTGCAGGGTGGGGAAGATTTTGCAGAACTTGCAGCACGCTTTTCAGATGACCTTACTACTTCCAAGAATGGCGGGGCGCTTGCTTGGTTTGGAACGGGAAGAATGGTGCCTGAATTTGAAAAAGTAGCCTTCAATTTGAAGAATAATGGGGATTATAGCCAGCCGGTTCAAACTTCTTATGGTTTCCACATCATTAAACTTTTGGATAAAAGAGGGATTTCATCGTTTGAAGAAAAACAAGGAGAGTTAAAAGCCCAGATCGCTCGTGATTCAAGATCTGAAGTGAGTAGAATCAGCATGATAAACAGAATCAAAAAAGAATCCGGTTTTAAAGAGTTTCCAAAAGTAAAGGATGAAATGTTTAAGGTTGCTGATAGTACTTTGATAGATGGAGAATGGTCGGCTGCCAGAGCAACAGGAATGAACAAAGTGATGTTTAGTCTAACCGACAAAAACTATACTCAGACTGATTTTGCCGCTTTTGTTGAGAATCACCAGACAAAAAGAACAGGAAGTGCTCCAGCTGTTATCATGAATTCTTTTTATGATCAATTCGTTGAAGAGAGTATTTTGTCTTATGAAGAGTCAAGACTAGATCTTAAATACCCTGACTTTAAAGCATTGATGCAGGAATATCGGGATGGTATTTTATTATTTGATTTAACGGATAATAAAGTTTGGTCTAAGGCTGTAAAGGACACTGTAGGACTTGCTGCTTTTTATGAAAGCAATAAGAGTAATTATATGTGGGGACAACGTGTTAAAGCAGTTGTTTATACTTGTGCCAATGAAGTTATGGCTGAGAAGACAAGAAAGCTTCTAAAGAAAAAGAAAACTACCCGTGAACTTTTGTTGGCTGAAGTGAATAAGAGTTCCCAATTAAATCTTAATATTCGTGAAGGACTTTTTGCTAAAGGTGAATATGAAATTATAGATCAGATCGAATGGAAAAAAGGATTGAGTCAGAATGTTGCGGCTTCAGGATCTGTTGTATTTGTGGATATCAAGGAGGTACTTTCTCCGCAGCCAAAATCATTGGATGAATGCCGTGGACTTGTTACTTCTGATTACCAGACAGCGCTTGAAAAAGAGTGGATCTCTGAATTACGTTCAAAATTCCCGGTTGAATTGAACAAAGAAGTTCTGAATACATTGGTCCGTCCATAATAGTTTAAACCAATTTGCGTTAAAATTTGTCATGCCCCTACACAGGGGCTGACTTTTATCATGATATTGAAATCTCGTCAGCATTTATTTTTCGGTTTCTACATTGCACTATCTCTCCTGATACTCAGTTCATGTGATAAATTGCGCAGAAAAGATACTACCGGAAATGCCATAGCAAGAGCTTTTGATCAATATCTATATGATTCGGAAATAGAGGGCATAGTTCCTACAGGGGTTACTTCTGAAGATAGTATCCAGATCGTTACTGATTATATAGATAATTGGGTGAGAAGGATGGTAGTACTTAACAAGGCAGAAAAGAATTTGCCCGATGCTAGTAAGAATGTTGAGAAGCAATTACTTGATTACCGTAATTCTTTGATCACCTATGCATATGAACAGGAATTGATCAAACAAAAACTTGATACAGTTATTGCGGAGAATGAAATTGAAGAGTACTATACAGCCAATCAAAATTCATTCGAACTGAAAGACAATATTATCAAAGTTCTTTACCTCAAGCTTGATTCGAATTCACCGAAGATGGATAAGGTAAAGCAATGGTATAGATCAAGTTCAGATAAAGATCGTAAATTGATGGAGGATTATGCTTACCAGTATGCGATAAATTATTATTTTGATGATGATACCTGGTTATTTTTTGATGACCTTCTTAAGGAAGTACCTCTTGATCTTTATGACAAGGAACAATTCCTGAAAAATAATAGATTTATTGAGCTTAAGGATTCATCGTTTACATATTTGATAAATATCAAAGGTTTCAGAGTAAAATCTTCTTTGTCTCCATTGAGTTTTGAAAAAGAGAATATACGTAACATGATCCTCAATCAGAGGAAATTGAAACTGATTGCCAACATGGAAAAAAAAGCATTTGATGATGCTTTGAAAAATGAAGATTTCGAAATCTTAATTAATAAAAAATGAAATTAGTACGACTTTTAATTTGTTGTTTGTTGTTGTTCCCGGGTTTTGTTAAAGCTCAGGAAGGAAAAGTGATTGATAAGATCATCGCTATAGTTGGAAATAATATCATTTTGTATTCTGATATCGAAACTCAATATGGTCAATACATTCAACAAGGAAACAATGCAGATGAAACTGTAAAATGTGCAATTTTGGAACAGATGTTATTGAATAAACTTTTGTTACATCAGTCAAAACTCGATAGTGTAGAAGTGCAGGATTCGCAGGTGGAAGCTGAAATGGATAAACGAATCAACTACTTTGTAGCTCAACTGGGAAGTGTTCAAAAACTAGAAGAGTTTTACCAAAAGTCGGTTGTGGAGATAAAAGATGATTTCAAAGATCTGATACGCGATCAACTTGCCATACAGTCAATGCATGGGAAACTTACGGGTGGAATTACAGTAAGTCCAATGGAGGTTAAACAATATTTCGAATCAATTCCAAAAGACAGTTTACCTTTAATAAATGCTGAAGTAGAAGTTGCTCAAATCGTTATTTATCCAAAGATCCAGGATACTGAAAAAGCCAGAATCACAGAACGATTGGAGGAATTACGTCAACGAGTATTAAAGGGAGAAGACTTTTCAACTATGGCAATTTTGTATTCTGAAGATGTGGGCTCAGCGCGAAAAGGCGGAGAACTTGGATTTCTTGGAAGAGGAGAATTGGTGCCTGAATTTGAGGCTGTGGCTTTCAAACTCAAAGGAAAAGAAGTAAGTAAGATCGTAGAAACTCAGTTTGGTTATCATATTATTCAAGCCATTGAAAGAAGAGGCGATCAGTCAAATTTTAGACATATTTTGTTAAAACCTAAAGTAGATCCTACTGACGTTAAAGTTGCAACCGAGAAATTGGATTCAATAGCCTTAGCAATAAGATCAGGAAGCATAACATTTGTTGATGCTGCCAAGAAATTCTCAGAGGATACAGATACTAAATACAATGGTGGATTGATTGTAAATACTCAAACCGGTTATGGTAAATTTGAAACTTCACAGCTTGATCCCAGTATATTTTTCTTTGTGGATAAATTGAATTCCGGTGAGATTTCTGAACCAGCTGCGATGAAATTGAAAGGCGATAAAACAGCTTACAGAATAATTCAGCTCAGATCACGAACTGAACCACATACTGCTAATATGAAGGATGATTATCAAAAGATCCAGGACGAAGCATTAAATGATAAGCAGATCCGGACTTTGGATGAATGGGTAGAAAAGAAAAAATCAAGTACATATATTCGGATCGATAAGGAAATGCAAAATTGCGAACAGATCCTGGAATGGCTTAACTGATCTTTGATTAATTAAATTATGGAGAATAAATTTCATTCAGATGCAGAAGCAGTAGATGCTTTGGTAATTAAATATAACGAACTCAGGGCTGAGATAGGAAAAGTAATTATTGGTCAGGATGAGGTCGTGAGAGATGTCTTAATTTCGATTTTTAGTCAGGGACATTGTCTTTTGATCGGTGTACCGGGTCTGGCAAAGACTTTATTGGTAAATACGATTTCCAGAGTTTTAGGATTGAGCTATAACAGGATACAATTTACTCCTGATCTTATGCCTTCTGATATAATCGGAACTGAAATATTGGATGAAAATCGTCAGTTCAAATTTATAAAAGGACCCTTGTTTGCAAATATCATTCTTGCTGATGAAATAAACCGTACTCCTCCAAAGACACAGAGTGCTTTACTTGAAGCAATGCAGGAAAGAGCTGTAACGGCTGCCGGTAACAGATATAAATTGGATGCTCCATTTTTTGTTTTGGCTACACAGAATCCAATAGAGCAGGAGGGAACGTATCCTTTACCGGAAGCTCAACTGGATCGTTTTATGTTCAGTGTTTGGTTAGATTACCCAAGTTTTGAAGAAGAGCTAGAAGTAGTTAGAAGCACAACAACCGATAATAATATTGAGTTGAACAAGATCCTGAGTGGAGAAGAGATCATGAATTTCCAGCATTTGGTACGTCGTATTCCGGTTGCCGATAATGTACTTCAGTATGCAGTAAAACTGGCTTCTCAAACAAGACCAAATACTAAAATGGCTTCTGATAAAGTAAACCAGTATCTTGCCTGGGGCGCAGGTCCACGAGCTTCACAGTATCTGGTAGTGGGTGCAAAATGCCATGCTGCTTTCAAAGGGAAATATTCCCCGGATATTGAAGATGTAAATGCAGTAGCACCTGCCATTCTACGTCATAGAGTTGTGAGAAACTATAAAGCAGAAGCTGAAGGTATAACAATCGAAAACCTGTTGGCTGATCTAATGTCTTAATTAAGCAAGATCTTTTCCTGAATCGCACTATCTCCACTTCTAACTCTTAGAAGGTACATTCCTTTTGCCAATCCGTTCAGGTCAAGTTGTAACTCTTCGCCTTGTTGTTCCATTATAGGAGTACGAGTCATAAGTAATTTGCCTTTTAGATCGAAAACATTTACTTCAATTTTGTTTCCTATTTCGGATTTCAATGCAAGATTAAAAATACCTGTACTTGGATTTGGAAAAACATTCATTTCCAGAGAAGCAAGTGATGGATTTGTTGCTACATCCGTAAGTTGTTGCCACGTATTTTGTGTTCTGCTGTTCAATTCCCAGGTACCGTTTTTCCATATTTCTGATATAGAAGTTAATTGGTTTCCATTTGAATCATAGGTATAACTGATTCGTGTTGAGTTTTCGAATACTTGGTTCTGCATAACTTTTATAACTACTCTGTTGACATTATTTCCTGTATATATATACTCCGAATTTGTTGAAGCAGTCCAGGTGCCATTCATTAATTTCTCATTTAAGATAGCAACTACTTTTTTACCTGCGTAGGAATAGGTACTTCTTGAAAAATCAGTCCAGGCATTTTGATCGAAAATCTGATTCATCATTTGAATCATTCTCCCTTCAGAATTGTATACATAAGTACTTTTATTCGAATTCGACATTTGACCACTAGAGATCTTCCTGTTTATGCTTTCTGAAAGTTTATTCTGATCATAAGTTCTGTCTATGCTTGAGCCTTGTTCCCAAACAGTCCCATCCCAGGTATATGTTTTGATCTCAGCAATAGTTCCGTTTGCAGCAAATACTGATTCAGACCGGTAATGAGGATTAAGAGATAGATTGTTGTCATATCTGCTCAAGATCATTTCTTCCATATCCCCATTGGCATTATATGTAAATGCTGCAATAGAATGATCTTCCCAACTATTATTTGTGTGAAACTGTGTTTGCGTAGAGATCAATTTATAAGTTGATTTCTGGCTATAACCCATTCCTGAAATGAAAATGAAAAGAATAGATAAGATAAAAGCAGTTTTTAAGTTTTTCATGGTATTTATTTAGTCCTTTAAATTTACAGAATTAAAGGACCGGTCCCACGTATCGAAAACAGGAGTTTACCAAGTTATTAAAGCAATTGGCCAAAATGAATTATAAATTGCACAAAAAAGGCAGGAATTACCTGCCTTTTTTATTGATCGAAAATTAATAATAACTAAGCCGGATTACTTTTGCAATGTGTTTTGCAAACCGTATTACCTGACGGCTATATCCATATTCGTTATCATACCAAATATATAATACCATACTTTTCTTGTCTCTTGAAACAATGGTTGCCGGACTATCTACAATTGAAGCACAAGGATTACCAACAAGATCGGTAGAAACCAATTCATTTGAAATTGAATATTGGATCTGCTCGATAAGATTACCATTAAGTGCAGCATCACGAAGGATCTCATTTACTTCTTCTTTTGTAGTTTCTGTTTTTGAAGTGAGATTTAAAATAGCAAGAGAAACATCCGGCGTAGGTACTCTGACAGCATTACCCGTGAGCTTTCCTGCGAGTTGCGGTAAAACCTTTGCAACTGCTTTGTCGGCTCCGGTTTCTGTGATTACCATATTCAGTGCTGCTGACCTTCCACGACGATATTTTGCATGATAATTATCCAATAAGTTTTGATCATTGGTATAGGAATGGATCGTTTCAATATGTCCTCTTTCAATACCCAAAGATTTTTCAATCACCGCCAAAATTGGTACAATTGCATTCGTAGTACAACTTGCCGCTGAGAAAATTGTTTCTCCTTCTGCACAGTTACCTTGATTAACACCGTGAACAACATTTGGTATATCACCTTGTCCGGGAGCAGTTAATAGTACCTGAGTTATCCCACTTGACTTCAAATGCTGACTCAAACCCTCTCTGTCACGTGAAATACCTGTATTGTCAATCAATAAAGCATTTGATATACCATATGCCATATAGTCAATAGCTGCAGGGTCTGATGCTGCTATCATATAGATTGTATGACCGTTTATGATAAGCGCTTTGTTTGCAAAATCTTCAATTACCGTTCCCGGGAAGGGTCCATGAACCGAATCATTACGTAATAGGTCGGCTCGTTTTGTAATATCTTCATCAGAACTACTACGTGTAACAATAGCTTTTAATCGGAGTTGTTGTCCTTTCCCGGCTTGTGCAACTAATTCACGTGCTACTAGTCTACCTATCCTTCCGAATCCGTATAAAACAACATCTTTGGGAATCAACTCATTTTTGTCAGCGCCTATATGTCTTTTTAGCTTGTCAGTCAAAAACGCACTAACATTCGCATTATAGTTTGCACTTTCATTGATCCATTGTGAATTCAACTTGCCTATATCAATTCTTGAAGGTGCAAGATCCATAGTATCCAACTCTTTGACCAACAATAAAGTCTCTTGGATATTTATCGGCTGTTTCACTACATTTTTAGCATACTGATGTAGATTGAGAATTTCAGATGCACTGCGATCCACAAGTTGATTGCGGAAGAGGATCAATTCAACAGATTTATCGAACCATAAGTTTCCAACCAAATGAATCAGTTCAATTGCAGCTTTTTCACATTTGATCCATTCACTTAATTCAGATTCGTAATTATCTTCAGTTTTCAAGGATTCAGTTTTTTTAAGAATATCGACAGACATTTGGAAAATATTTGGTTTGTATTAGTATTAAAACACGAAAGGGTGCGCCGTCAAACGGAACACCCTTTTATATAAAGATTATAATAATTGCATATTAACCTAAGTAAGCTTTCAACAAGCGGCTTCTGCTCTTATGGCGTAATCTTCTGATCGCTTTTTCTTTGATTTGACGAACTCTTTCACGCGTCAGGTCAAACTTGGCACCTATTTCTTCAAGGGTAAGGCCATGATTCATTCCTATACCAAAGAATAATCGGATCACTTCTCTTTCACGTTCTGTAAGGGTACTCAAAGAACGATCTATTTCTTTTTGTAAAGATTCTCCCATCAGCAAAGTATCCGCTCTTGGGGAATCCGTGTTTTCAATTACATCCAAAAGACTGTTGTCTTCTCCCTGTATGAAAGGAGCATCCATAGAAACATGCTTTCCGGAGATACGCATGGTATCAGCAATTTTATCCGGTGCAAGTTCGAGTACAATGCTGAGCTCATCAGAAGATGGTTCTCTTTCATATTGCTGCTCAAGCTTTGAATATGCTTTACTGATCTTATTCAATGACCCAACCTGATTTAACGGAAGTCTTACAATTCTGCTTTGTTCAGCTAGAGCTTGCAGGATTGATTGACGGATCCACCAAACAGCATAGGATATGAACTTAAATCCACGTGTCTCATCAAAACGTTTTGCAGCTTTGATCAATCCCAGATTACCTTCATTAATCAAATCGGGTAAGCTAAGACCTTGGTTTTGATATTGCTTTGCAACAGAAACTACAAACCTCAGGTTAGCTTTGGTTAATTTATCAAGTGCACGCTGATCCCCATTTCGGATCTTTTGAGCTAATATTACTTCTTCATCTGCTGTGATCAACTCTTCACGTCCAATTTCTTGCAGATATTTCTCAAGGGAATGACTCTCCCTGTTTGTGATCGATTTCGTTATCTTTAACTGCCTCATGTATAAGGGTTTATTTTAAGGTTATAATAATCTAAAAACCTATTTTCTCCTGAAAATCGATCGGATTTCTTAGATGGCGCAAAGGTATGGATTAGGGTAGGGTTTTCCAAACAAATCTGCGTTATTAATAGTAATTTGATACGATGGATAAATTTTGAATTATCCGGATCAAATTCCAAATCCATAATATGCTCTGGTTCCGTTAGGATAGACTCCTTCAATTAAGATTCCACCTTTTTTATTTTCAAGTAATTTGGCTACTTCATCCGAATTTCGAATCTCTTTTTTATCAATGGAAGTGATAATAAAGCCTTCTTTGATTCCGGCACTTCTAAGTTTACCGGCTTCCAGTTTTAGAACCTTAACACCATATTCAAGTCCAAGTTTTGATTTTTCCTCTTTTGATAGAGTTTCGAAACTTGCACCCAGCATGTTTACACTTACATTCTTTACGATCCCGGTATTCCCGTCTTTATTTCTAAGAACAACATTTACAATTTTTTCTTTGCCATCTCTCAAAACAATGACTTCAATATCATCACCGGGTCTGTGGCGTCCAACTTGTTCCTGTAACTGGGGGGAATTATTTACGTCGACCCCGGAAACAGAAATGATCACATCTCCGATCTTGATTCCTGAACCTTCAGCAGCACCGCCTTGGGTCAAACCTGAAACATATACACCTTTTACTTTTTTCAGTTTTAATTCATCAGCCAGTTGTGAGTCTACATCTCTGATACTAACCCCAATGAATGCTCTTTGTACTGTTCCGTATTCAAGAAGATCTCCAATGACTTTTTTTACAATATTTACAGGTACAGCAAATGAGTATCCTGTGAATGAACCTGTATTTGAAGCGATAGCAGAATTGATTCCTACCAATTCTCCATTCGTATTTACAAGTGCTCCACCCGAATTACCCGGGTTAACCGCTGCATCAGTTTGAATAAAACTTTCTATAGCAAACTGATCAGGCAGGATATTGATGTTTCTGGCTTTGGCACTAACAATTCCGGCTGTTACCGTGCTTGTCAAATTGAAAGGATTCCCCACAGCAAGAACCCATTCTCCTACCAGAAGTTCATCTGAATTACCATATATCACATAAGGGAGATCTTTCTCGCTGATCTTCAATAAGGCAAGGTCAGTTGAAGGATCAGTCCCAACCACTTTTGCTTTGTAACTCCTGTTATCGTTCAATACAACACTGATGTCTTGTCCATTTTGAATTACATGATTATTTGTTACAATATATCCATCTTCCGATATGATAACACCGGAACCTGATGACGCTTGAGGTTGTCTAATACCCCTGTCACCATAAAAAAAGTCTCTGAATGGGTCATAGGATTGACCTTTGTTAAATGTCTCTGCTACATAAGTTGTCTTAACATGGACCACACCATTGACGGTCATGGAAGCAGCTTTTGTGAAATCAGCCCCAATAGGAGGAGTAGAGGAATAATTTGCCAGTCTTACAGGCTGTTCCAATCTCAATTGTGATTGCTGTTCATTCTGCTTATAAAAATCATTGATCGCAACACCTGCTAATGCTCCAAGGCAGGAAATCATAAATACCCCTGCCACAAATTTAATTTGGCTCTTCATATCATTAATAAATTTAGGATTTAACGTTAAAATTGCTCGCAACTTATATGCCAGACAAATTTCTTATTCAAAAATGAAAATAGAATGAAACGAATCTGCAAAAATGTCAGCTTCAAATCCAAAATGACACATTCTAAGTTAAAACATAACAATAACTAGTTGTCAATACTCCCATTATTAGCCTAAATATTAATAACTTTGCATTTCAAATAATATTGTTTTGAGGTCTAAATTCACCAAGCAAGTTCTAGTTGAGCAGATAAAAAATCTCCATCCGGAGGCAATGGTATATCTCTATGAAACTTGTTTTGTTTCAGTCAGCAACATTCTTCATTCTGCTAGAATTAGTAGAGATAAGATCCCTAATTTGCTGAGAGAGTTTATAATTGATACCTGGTTTGATATCCATAGAAATTCAAGATTCGGAAATGAAACCGATCCTGAGCAAATGATTGAAGCTAGAGCCAGGGCTTTTTTGAAAAATAAGCATACAGAAGATGAAGATGAAATGCCTGCAGATATTGGCGAAGCCCTCAGACCTTATGTAAATCTATTGCCCGATTCAGATAAGGAACTTTTACATATTGTTTTTGCTGAAAACTTAAGCAATATATTGGTAAGCAAACATCTGGACATCCAAGAAGATCAAGTAGAGGAAAAAATTGAAATCGCTCTGCAAAAACTACTGGATGCATTTTATGTATTGCTGGGGGAAGGCAGTATTGATATTAAGAATGGGAATATAAAGTTTCCTGAGATCCTTAATTTCTTGAGAAAGGAACATACCTATGATGCTTGGATTGATGTACTTGAAAGCCAGGGGAAAGACGGACGACTATATGCTGAAATTATATTAAACGCAGTTGTTGCAGTTATTAAAGAACGAAGGTCAGAACTGGATCATTTCATTCGCAATCATGCTCAACTCAAATTGATCAAAAACAATTGGGGAAGCAGTTTTACCTGGATATCCGGGATCATAATTGTAATAGCAATACTTGGCTATTTTTTGAGCGGAGGTCAGGAAACAAAGGACCAACCAATTTCGATGGTACAACGGATCGCTGATAAATTGCGGGATAGTGGACAGGTTTTTAGTACAAAGAAAGATGAATTTGATCTTTCTGAATCAGGAATGAATACAGAAGAACCGGGTACAACAGAAGCAATATATCCAGAAAAGATTGATCAGCCAGTTGTAAATAAAACATCAGAAGTTGAATTGGATTCCGGCTTTGAGAATGATACTGTAGATGATGTTGAAGTATCAACATTTGTTGTTAAGAAGGATATACTTCTGAAGATCATAACAGTGAAGATCATTGATAAAAAATCAAAATTGGATACAACAATTTTAGATAAAAGTCTGGCAGATCTTAGTCAGTCGACTGCAGATAAATTGAATCCGGATGCGCGCTTGCCTGAACGAGACAAGGTCAATACTCAATTCGTGATTGAACTCTGGAAATCTCCTGTCAATTACAAAGGATATAGGGGGTTTAGAAACAGACTCATACTGTTTGGTTTGGAAGAGGCAGAATGGATTAGAATCTACAGATTTGAAGAGCAATATTATTTGGGTTATGAACCCGGTACATTATATAATATCGATCTGGTAAACGAGTTTAGACCACTGACTCGTGTTCGCGATCAGGAAATTATTCAAACATTATTGAATTGATCACTTTTAATAAATATCAAGGAACCGGAAATGATTTTATTTTGATCGATGGATTTAAAGGAAAAGATTCTTTGATCGATCAGTCTCAACAATCAATTGCGTTTTTATGTGATCGCCGATTTGGAATTGGTGCAGATGGCTTGATAATTTTAAAAGAAATTGAAGGCGCTCATTTTGAAATGATATATTTCAATGCCGATGGAAATATAGGTTCCATGTGTGGTAATGGAAGTCGGTGTGCAGTAGCTTTTGCCCGACAGTTAGGCTACATCAGCAATACATGTAAATTCATTGCATATGACGGACTTCATGAAGCTGAAGTATTGCTTGAAGACAAAAACGAATTTTTAATAAAAGTAAAAATGCGTGATGTCTGTAAGCCGGTAAAATATGAAAAAGATATTTTATTAGATACCGGTTCGCCTCATTACATAAAAGTAGTTGTTGATGTCGATAAAATAGATGTAGTAAGCGAAGGAAGAGCTATCCGATATGATGAGCATTTTAAGGCAGATGGAATAAATGTGAATTTTATTTGCACTGCTATTGACTTATTGCAGGTAAGAACCTATGAAAGGGGAGTTGAAGATGAAACATTATCATGCGGTACAGGAGTAACTGCTTCGGCCATCAGTGCAAATTTCCTGGGATTGATCAAGACGGATGGGTATGTTGATGTCCTAACAATGGGCGGACAATTAAAAGTTTATTTTAAACAAACATCAGACGGCTATTCTGATATTTGGTTACAAGGTCCTGCAGTGATGGTTTTTAAAGGAGAGATCAATAAATGATAAAACTCAATACTGAAAGAATATCTCTCCGAGCGGCTGAGCCGGTAGATCTGGAGAATTTATTTGGATGGGAAAATGACATCGAAAACTGGGAAGTCAGCGGGACTATCACTCCATTTTCTAAAAATATCCTTGAACAATATTTAAAAGATGCTCATCTGGATATATATACTACAAAACAATTGAGACTGATGATCGATCAAAAAACTGAGATCAACGGTGCAAGTAAATGTATAGGATGTATCGATCTTTTCGAGTTTGATCCAAAAAATAAAAGAGCAGGAATTGGTATCTTGATAGCAGATAAAAAATATAGAGGAAAAGGAATAGCAGGAGAAGCCCTTGGGCTGGTTATTGACTATGCTTTTTCTATTTTGGATCTACATACAATTTTTGCAAATATTGGTTCAACTAATGAGGCTAGCATTTCGCTTTTTAAGAAAGCCGGTTTCAAAGAACAAGGAATTAAGAAAGATTGGAATCTGAATCTGGGTATCTGGTCAGATGAGTATTTCTTTCAATTATTCAGGACATATTGATGCCTGCTTTTGTGTATTTTTATACAGGTAGATGAACAGATCAGGAAAAACAACAGTCCTTTTTTTTATTATTGTGACTTCCATTTCATTGGTGAGTACACAATGCACCACTCCTACAGAAAACATTTCGTCTGACACCTTGTTGTTTCGTAATATGCACGATACTGTTCAATATGTTGGAATACAAACATGCAGAGGATGCCATTCTTCCATTTATGATTCATATCTGGAAACAGGAATGGGTAAATCTTTTGAACATGCAAGTTTAACCAAGTCGGCTGCAGGAAGAGGACCTCACAAACCAGTTTACGACAAATATTCGGATCTGTATTATTTACCGTCCTGGGAAAATGATAAAATGATACTTCACGAATTCAGACTAGAAGGCCGCGATACAATTCATTCTCGCAAAGAAGAAATTAAATACATAATTGGTTCTGGGCAGCATACAAATTCGCATATGGTCGACTTTAATAATTATGTCTATCAGGCCCCACTTACTTTTTATACACAGGATGGAAAATGGGATCTTCCGCCTGGTTTTGAGAATGGAAAGAATACGCGTTTCAAACGAATGATCGGATTGGAGTGTATGTCTTGTCATAACGGATATCCCGGTTTTGCTGAAGGCAGTATCAATAAATTTACTTTTGTCCCTAATGGTATTGATTGTGAAAGATGTCACGGCCCGGGATCAATACATGTAAGAGAAAAGAAAGAAGGTAAGATCATAGATATTTCGAAAGAAGCAGATAGAAGTATAGTCAACCCGGCTAAATTACCTGCTGCTTTGCAAATGGAAATTTGTCAGAGATGCCATATACAAGGGAATGTAGTATTGAAAGATGGAAAGAGTTTTTATGACTTCCGGCCAGGCATGAAGCTTTCTCAGATTATGGATGTTTATATGCCTGTTTATGAAGGCAAGGAGAATGAGTTTATCATGGCTTCTCATGTTGAAAGGTTGAAAAAAAGCGCATGTTATATCAAAACAACTGAGAAAATTGAAAGCGGTGTAATTAAGGCGAAAGATGCACTACGTCCTTTCAAGGATGCGCTTACATGTGTTACTTGTCATAATCCACATATCAGTGTTAAGAAAACAGGAAAGGAAATTTTCAATGCTGCATGTAACAATTGTCATGATGCCAAGAATAATTCTGTTTGCAGTGAAAGTGCAGAGAAACGACTTTTGAAAAAGAATGATTGTACTTCCTGCCACATGCCTAAGTCTGGAACAGTTGACATTCCACATGTGACCAGTACAGATCATTTTATCAGAAAGCCTATAAAAGATGAAGAGATCAAACAAGTAAGAAAATTTCTAACCCTTAAAGCTATCAATAACCCCAGTCCCAGCCGGGTTTCAAAAGGACGGGCGTTTATTAATTACTTCGAAAAATTTGAAAATAATCCGGCTTTTCTTGATTCAGCCTTAGTTTATTTCTCTACGAATGATAAAATAAATTTCGCCGATCTGGTACATATCTATTATTTGAAAAATGAATTTCAAAAAGTAATTGAACTTTGCAGATTAGTTTCTATGCGTCCTGACAAGCTGTTGATTCGAGATCTGGAGAACAAAGATGCATGGACAAATTATAGAATAGGGGAGTCCTATTTCAAAATTGGAGATTTTAATACGGCACTATCATATTATAAACAAGCTAGAGAACTTGCTCCTTTTCATCCTGACATCATATCGAAATATGGTGTTGCTTTACAAGCTACGGGCAAATTAAGCGAGAGTAAAAAGGTTTTTGAATATATGATAAGCGAATTTCCAAAGTATGCAGCAGCTTATTCAAATCTTGGATATTTAAATTTAACGATGGGAGGAAACATAAAAGATTCAGAAATGATGTATAACGAAGCGTTGCATCTAGAACCTGATTATATTCCCGCATTGCTTAATAAAGCAGGGCTAATGGCGTTTATGGGTAATAGATCTGAATCAGTTAAATTATTAAAAAGAATTATTAAGCTGGAGCCCGGTAATTCCGAAGCCATTAAAGCTTTACAAAAACTAGTACCCTGATGCCCGTTAGAAAGAAAAAACAAAATTCCGGAAAAAATAATTCTTCAAAAAGGACCTTGCGGATCTTTCTGTTCATTGCTATATTTATTGCTGCAGGAAGTTTGTATGAAGCATACAGAATGTTTTTTAGTCCTGTAGTCAATATAAAGTCACTGGATAAATCATTTTTGTATATACCAACAGGAGCAGATTTTGAAACAGTGATGAATATCATACGTTCCGAAAATGTTATTGAAAGTCCCGCTGCTTTTGAATGGTTCGCGAAACAAATGGAATATCCGGAAAACATCAAACCCGGTAAATATAAACTGGAAGAGGGGATGAATGCGAAAGATCTTTTGATTCTTTTAAAATCCGGTCGACAGACCCCGGTGAAACTGGTATTTCATAATATCAGGACTAAGAACGAATTTGCAGGCCGAATAGCAGCTCAGATTGAGGCTGATAGTATTTCAATTCTTCGGGTTTTAAAAGATAATGAGTTTATCAAGGGATTGGGTACGGGCATGGACAATGAAAGCATCCTTAGTTTGTTTTTACCCAATACGTATGAGTTTTGGTGGAATACAAATGAAGAACAATTTGTCAAGAAAATGGCGGCCGAATATGAGCTTTTCTGGACAAAAGAGAGGAAAGAGCTTGCTAAAACAACCGGTCTGGATCCTGTAGAAGTAAGTATCATTGCTTCTATAGTACAACAGGAAACGAGAAAAGTGGATGAAATGCCTGTAATTGCAGGAGTATATTTGAATCGACAGCGGAAAAATTG
This sequence comes from Bacteroidia bacterium, assembly GCA_037969175.1. Classification (GTDB taxonomy): domain Bacteria; phylum Bacteroidota; class Bacteroidia; order AKYH767-A; family JBBKVM01; genus JBBKWX01. Next base: position 21,898 of record JBBKWX010000063.1, read on the forward strand.
GAAATTAGAAGCCGACCCAACGCTTGTTTTCGCTGCAGGAGATTTTACTATCAAACGTGTTTTGAATGTGCATAAATCCATTGATTCTCCTTTCAATACTTATATGTATCCCGGAATACCGCCAGGGCCAATATGCATACCTTCATTAGCAGCTATCAAATCTGTTCTTAATTATTCGAGACATGATTATATGTTTTTTTGTGCAAAAGAGGATTTTTCAGGTTATCATTCTTTTGCCAAAAATTATGCTGAACACTTGCAGAATGCGCGCAGATTCCAGAAAGCATTGGATAAACGAAACATAAAATCGTAATTTTGATTAAAATTGCTTAATTTATCTTCTGTGAAAAAATATATACTCATATTTCTATTGTCTGCGTTGTCTGTTTCATCAGATGCAAAGCAGGTGAATATGATGTTGCACCTGAACAGGATCTTACAAGTTGATACACTTGGCCAGAATATAGTAGAGTTACTGCCTCCCTTGTTGTATCCATTCATACTAGAGGGGAAGATCAAATTGTGGGATGGTCCTTTACATAAAATTCGTATTGAACCCGATGCTTTGAAGAATCTTGAAGCCGGAACAAAAACTAGATTTTCGAATACCCAGGAATTATTTCTTTTTGAAAACTGGAATATTGATTCAAAAGAAATTAGTGTGAATACATTGGGTATGACATTTACAAATAAAAATTTTAATGGGGAAGAAGTGTCGTATGGTTTTGCCGACTTTAAAGATATCATGGATGCAATAGGGAAATTGAAAGTCCCTGTTAATGCAAATGGAAATTCAAACACTACATTCGAGCAATTATTTGCTTATAGAAAGTTTGACTTCAACATTGTACAATATGGAAACAAAACAATGAAGTCGATTGAAGAGAGCATGAAATTAAAGATACAGACTTTGAAAGGGCGTAATTTCCAATCCAAAATACCAATGTCGCCTCAAAATAAAATCGTTGAGTATATTATTTCAAAACCAATCTACCCTGTTAATAAAGCAGAGGAAAATTCTGCTGAGATTCTTTCTTCGGTTGGAACTTATTTGAGCAGCCATATGGAAGATTTTCTGAATATGGGTGGTGATGCTTTTACCGGTGGAAAATTGAATTACAAAGTAAGCGTATCCAAAATAATTATTACTGAAGATTGGAGTAGGAAAAATGCAATTATCCAAACATTTCCAATCTCTATTCAGGTTTTCGTAAATGACAAACCGTTAAAGCAGATCAGCTACAATCAAGTGAAAGATTGGAATATTTATGTCAATTTGTTTGGACTGGATGACCTGATATCTGATAAACAATTTGATTATAGTATTATTAAAATAAATCAACAAGAAATACCTTCTGAGAAAAGTGAAGTTTATTTGAAGGGTTTAAGAGAATATGATTGGTCCAAGTTGACCGAATATGTGAAGTATTTTTAATATGGAAATTTTGACTAAAAAGATTAATGAACCGGTTCACATCAAGTTTGGAACCGATGGCTGGAGAGCAATTATTGCCCAGGAATTTACTGTTGAAAATGTCGCCAGAGTTGCTGAAGCTACAGCAGAATGGTTAGGACAACGAAATGCAAATGCAACATTGACCCTTGGGTATGATTGTAGATTTGCAGGAAAGTTATTTGCAGAGACTGTTGCAAAAGTAATGCTTGCGAAAGGTGTAAAAGTAAATTTATGTGATGGATTTGTATCAACACCCATGATCTCCTTAACTACGCTGGAAACAAATTCTGATCTCGGTATCATCATCACTGCAAGTCATAATCCTCCTGAGTACAATGGATTCAAATTAAAAGGCAGTTATGGCGGTCCATTACTACCTGCAGATGTTGAAGCTATTGAAGAACTTATTCCTGCATATTCCGGATTTTCAGACAACAAAATTTCTCTTGAAATTGAAAAAGAGAATTGTAATTTGAAGATGATCGATATGGAGCAAATGTATATTGATAAGGTAAAAGAATCATTTGATCTGGAAGCTATAAAGAATTCAGGACTGCGATTGGCCTATGATGCAATGTATGGATCCGGCCAGAATGTAATTCGCAGAATACTACCTGATACGATCTTGCTTCACTGTGATTATAATCCTTCATTCATGGGTCAGGCTCCTGAACCCATTCACAGAAACTTATTGGAGTTTTCGGAGTTAATCAAGAAAGATGGTAAGATAGATTGTGGATTAGTTACTGATGGTGATGCGGATAGAATTGGACTCTATGATAATGAAGGGAATTTTATTGATTCGCATCATATCATTTTATTGTTGGTGCATTATCTCCATAAGTATAAAGGGATGAATGGGAAAGTATGTACTGCTTTTTCATCAACAGTAAAAGTTAAAAATTTATGTGATCACTATGGATTGGAATTGGATGTTGTAAAGATCGGATTCAAATATATTTGTGAGATCATGCTTAAGGAAGATGTTTTACTAGGTGGAGAAGAGAGCGGAGGCATTGCTATTAAAGGTCATATTCCGGAACGTGATGGAATATGGATGGGACTGGTGATTTGGGAATTCATGGCTAAGTCGGGAAAGAGTCTCAAAGAATTGATTCAGGAGGTATATGATATTACAGGAACATTTGCATTTGAAAGGATAGATCTGAAGCTGGAAGAAAGTGTGAAACAAAGAATCATTTCTTCATGTAGTGACGGTGAATACAAATCGTTTGGGGAATATGAAGTGACCCGAACAGATAATCTGGATGGTTTCAAATATTTTTTCGGAGAAGACAGATGGTTGATGATACGACCCTCCGGGACGGAGCCTGTATTGAGAACATATGCTGAGGCACCAACGCAAGCGGAAGCATTCAAGATCCTGGGAATTGTACATGATGTATTACTCAAAGGTTAATCAAATTAACCTATATAAATTAAGATCAATGCAAATACTCTTTTTGGTATTTGCATTGATGTTTTATAACAAAAGTTCTGCCCAAAGTCCGGTTAAAAAACTACACTTTCTGGAAGGATCAGATAGCCTTATTAAATCAAGATCCACTCTTGTAACCATTGGTACTACAGGGTTGTATGCAGGTACTATGACTGGCTTGTATGCATTATGGTATAAAGATGCCAAACGTGATAAGTTTCATTTTTTTGATGATACGGATGAATGGTTGTTGATGGATAAGACCGGTCATATGGTTACTTCATATCAACTTGGCAGACTTTGGTATGGCGTTATTGATTGGACAGGTGCAAAAGAGAAAAATAGCCTCTTATGGGGTGGTGCCATGGGTTCTATTTTTCTTTCATCCATTGAAATTTTTGATGGATTTTCTGAAGATTGGGGATTTTCAATAGGTGATATAGCTGCTAATACATTGGGTTCAGCTTTATTTATTTCTCAACAAAAAATATGGAATGAGCAACGAGTTGGACTAAAATTTAGTTTTAATCGAAGTCCCTATAGTAAACTCAGACCGAACTTATTGGGCGAAGGCTTACAAGAAGAAATATTAAAAGATTATAATGGACAAACGTATTGGATCACATCAAGCCCTCAAAGTTGGATACCGGACTCCGGATTGCCTGCCTGGCTAGGTGTAGCTGTGGGTTATGGTGCAGATGGAATGACAGGAGGAAAGAGTAATCCCGCGTTTACAGGTGTTACTAATGAAAATCGAATTCGTCAATATTATTTATCACTTGATATTGATTTAAGTAAAATAGAATTCAGGAGCAGGTTCCTAAATACATTTTTTTCAACCTTTTCTTTTATTCGAATTCCGGCTCCTACATTGGAGTACACTAAAAAGAATGGTTTGAGGGCTCACGCATTATATTTTTAATAGGTTTATCTTTGTGTCATGATATATGAAGTAGGTGAAGAAGTAAGATTCCTGAATGATATTGGCGGAGGTGTTGTGCGTTCTTTGAAAGGGAAATTTATTGTTGTTGAAGATGAATATGGTTTTGAGAGATCTGTCTTGCCACAGGAATTAGTAAAAGTTCATACAGAAAAAAAGTCTGAACTAGAGAAAGCGGATATACAGGCACCGATAGATTTTAACTTACTTCCTTTTGCAAGCAAAGGTTTGTTTTTAGGATTAGCCATGCCCGGCATGGAAAACCCTTCATCAAAACCGCCTTTTGTATATTTATTGAATGATGAGCCCATATCATTCTATTTTCTTGCCTGGGCATTTGATCAAATGGGTGACCCGTTAAAGATGGCTGAAGGTAAACTGGATCCGGGAAAACAAATTCGATTTGATACTTCCGTTACTGACATTGATTTTCAAAGGGGATTTCGAATACAAGCAATTCTAAGATCCAGTATACAGAATGATATCTCAAAGACGATGGATCTTCGGGTCAGTATCCCAAATGATGCCATGCGTGATAGAATGAGTTATGCACTTAGTCCGGATAAAAGTTTCCGATATAGACTGATCAGGATCTCGATCATGCCGGAAGAAAAGGAAGCAGACTTTTCGTTGTTATTGCAAAAGCATATGCCAACCGGACCTAAGGCTATTGATCAGAATCCGCTGAGATTTCGTGCTACGGATTTAACAAATAAGAAAAAAGAGGATGATTGGGTGTTTGATCTTCACATTGAAGAATTACTAACGGATCACACAGGGATGAGTAATACAGAGATCTTAAATTATCAAATGGATTTTTTTAGAAAAAAGATCGATGATGCAAGAATGAATTTCGTTCACAAAGTAACATTCATACATGGTATCGGAACCGGAGTATTAAAGCGCGCAATTCTGGAAGAACTTTTAAAGGAAGATGATCTTAAGTTTGAAGATGGTTCGTACAATAAATATGGTCACGGCGCGATAGACATAATGATTCGCCGATAACTATGGTCTTGGATAATAAATTGATTTGATCAGATCTTGTCCCGGTTTTTTAAGGATCAATTGATTTTCGGTAAGCAATAAGATCTGTAGGGTATCTGAATAGGAATTTCCGTTTTGTGTATAGCTTTTCAGAATAAATCTTTCATCATCCATAAATTTCCAGGTTCCGTTAAGTATAGGGGCATCATTACTTTCACACAGGTATCCTCCATATTCTTTGTAGATCGTATTATTTACAACAAAAACATCAAGGTCATCCATAGTGCATTCAGGAGCAGGAATAGAAACATCGGTTTCAATATATCGGTCTTCGAATTTGAACCACCGTTTATCTTCTCCGTTTGTTAGAAAATGTGTCGACGTTTGAGGAACAATGTCTGATGAAACTTTACTGCAAGAAGAGAATGCTAAAATACCGATAAGCATGAAAATCACATGCGCTCGCAGGGTTAGGATTTTATCCATGGTACACTAAGGATTGATTGGCTTCAATCAAATATACATCATGCAGATCAATAAATCAAGCCTCTTGCATCTCTATTGTCGCAAGATATCTTTCAGCATCCATGGCAGCCATACAGCCTGAGCCTGCTGCTGTAACAGCTTGTCTGTAAATATGATCCTGAGCATCGCCTGAAGCAAAAACACCCGGTATTTTGGTTTTGGCTGAACCTGCAATGGTCTTGATATACCCATTATCATCCATGTCCAACCATCCTTTAAAGATGTCTGTATTTGGTTTATGGCCAATGGCAACAAAAAATCCGGTTACATCCAGTTTTCTTTCTTCCCCATTGTGGTTATTTTTAACATGCACTCCTTCAACGGTTTTATCACCCAAGATCTCCACAGTATCGGTATTCCATAGGACTTCAATATTGGAAGTCTTTTCAACTCTGTGTTGCATTGCTTTTGAAGCTCTCAAATGATCTTTACGAACAAGCATATATACTTTCCTGCAAAGTTTGGAAAGATAGGTTGCTTCTTCAGCTGCGGTATCTCCACCACCAACAATTGCTACATCCTGACCTTTGAAAAAGAATCCATCACAAACGGCACAAGCACTCACTCCAAATCCATTCAATTTTTGTTCTGATGGGATTCCCAGCCACTTTGCACTTGCTCCGGTAGCTATGATAACCGTGTCAGCAGTAATTGTCGTTTTCTCATCAACCACTATCTTGTGGATTGGACCTGAAAAATCAACAGATGTAACATAGCCCCATCTCACTTCCGTTCCAAAACGTTCAGCTTGTTTTTGAAGATCTTCCATCATCTTCGGGCCATGCGTCCCTTCAGGATACCCCGGGAAATTATCCACTTCTGTAGTGATGGTAAGTTGTCCGCCGGGTTGCAACCCCTGTATCATTACCGGCTTCAGATCTGCTCTTGCTGCGTATATGGCAGCTGTATAACCGGCAGGTCCGGATCCAATAATAAGGCATTTAATATGTTCAATTTCCAGGCTCATAAATTAAAAATTAATGACCACAAAGGTAGGCAATTTGAAGGAGTTTTTTTTAGAATCTCTACTCTGCTGCTTTGAGACCATGAAAAGAATTGCCATAACCTGCCCATATCCCTATTGCTCCCCCTTTGATATTGGTTCTGACACTTGATGGAGCTGCAAAAGGATTTCCGTTATTGGATATATCTGTTTCAATAGATCTCCAGATGTCAAATGTAGTTCTGTCTATGGAGCTGAATTTTATTATAAGCGTATCACCCCGTTTAAAATGGAATCGCTCTTCATTATTATCATCAATGGCCTCTGAGTTTGGTTTTTCTCCGCGGTTGTAAGCAAAGTCAAAACTTTTTCCGTTCACGAATTTATCTTCAAAGACGGAACCCATAGGAGCAACAAAATTATCATCTTTTCCGATTCGCTTGGCTGACCATCGGTATGCATTTCCAAGCGAATCGGGGTCAGTCAGGTGAGCCCAGACAAAACCCAGACTATCTTTGCCGGGTTGGATCTTGAACCATAAACTGTCAAGTGAAATAGCCGGGGGGATTCGGGTAGATGAAGTATAAACTTTACCATCATATTCAATGGTCAGGTTATATGTTTTCCCTATTTCACCTGTCATGGTATTTGATCTGTAAAAAAGAGGGGGAAAGATACTCGAATCAAAGGTTAGTGAGAGTGTATCGGTTTGTGTTCCATCAGAAATATAAACTTTAGCATCAAGTACCAAAAGACCAACAAGTGCAGTGGAATCAACCGGGTCAAAATAGGGATATGTTTTGGTAAGGATCACATAAGGTAATTCACCATTTTCCACATACCCTTCTACAACCAGTTTTTGATCTGCTCGAGGAATATCAACTGTGATCTCTTTCTCACAAGAGCTAAATGAAAATAGTATTACAACGCATAGCAACATTGCATTTAAGGCAGACATATGGTAATTATTTTTTCGCATCAGTTTCACCATTTAAAGTTCCATGTAACGGATGGTATGATAGGGAAAAGTGAAACTTGATATGCGCTCACTTTCAGATTAAATTGAGTAAGATCACCCTCTGTATCAAAATAGATAAAATAGGGATTGTGTCTGTTATACACATTGAAAACTGAAAAATTCCAGCTCGATTCAATTCTTTTTTTCTTCGGAACATGATAGGTTGCCGAGATATCAAGTCGATGATATGGAACCATACGGTAACTATTTCTTTCACCGTATTCATTGACGATATGTCCGCTGATCACATACCAACTGATAGGCAGAGTCAATGCGTTTCCGGTAGCATAAACAAATATCGCCCCGAAGGTCCATTTCTTATTCAGATCGTATGTTCCAACAACACTTAGATCATGTCTTCTGTCGTATTTGGCAGAAAATTCTTTACCCAAATTGATCTCCGGAAAAGTCCGTTTGGTCCAGGATAATGTGTATCCTATCCAACCGGTAAATTGTCCGGTCCTTTTCTTTATGAATAATTCGGCTCCGTATGATTTTCCGGTTCCGAACGTGAAATTATTATCTGCGTTATCGGATACATTGTCTTCAGGTAAAGCCCCCTCTTTATATTCCACCTGGTTGTCCATTTCCTTATAATACATTTCCAAAGAAGTTTCGAATAGATCTTGTTTAAAATTGCGAAAATAACCGGCAGCATATTGAACACCATATTGTGGTTTTACAATGCTTGAACTAGGTACCCATACATCTGTAGGTAAGGAGACGGATGAAAGTGAGGCCAGATGTATGTATTGATAATTTTGAGTGTAAGAAGCTTTAATTGAAGATCTTGTATTGAGTATATAAACCAGAGACGCTCTTGGTTCAATGTTATAATACGTTTTCACATTCTCAAAACTTTTGTAATGCAATGTATCAACAGTTTGTCCCAATTCATTTTTTACAAATCGATCAAAAGGTCCTACCTGTTGGAAATAAGTATACCTCAAACCTCCACTGACCTT
>JBBKWX010000064.1:0-12316 GCA_037969175.1 Bacteroidia bacterium
ATGGAGACCGGTTTGTTGGGTGGGATCTTGGCTTCCGCCTCCCCTATTTTGAAAAAAATTCCACAAAGCAGGAACGGTGCAATAGCCGACAGATTCAGAAAACTAAGTCGTTTTGCAGAAGGACTAAGCATGCCGGAGGATGAGAGATACTGGAGATGGTGTAGCATGGCTACGGAGGAAGAAGCAGCTCGATTGGGAAGGCACCGACCATCTCAAAAATATATAGATCTTAAACACAGTTACCTATCCGCTTTGAATGACCAAGACTCTATGAATGGTATATTCAGAGCGGATGTAGGAATGGTTCTTCAGGGTGATATGCTGGTTAAAGCAGATACTATGTCGATGGCGCATAGCTTGGAAGTGAGGGTCCCATTTTTAGATTATCGAATTGTAGATCTTGCGTTTAATTTACCTTCAACATATAAGATCAATAAGAATGAAGGAAAGAAGATCCTCAGAGATACTTTTGGGAATCTCTTGCCACAAGAATTATTGGATCGGCCCAAACAAGGTTTTGAGGTGCCTTTGCTGAAATGGTTCAGGGGAGGACTACAGGATAGGATTTTAAATGAATGGTTGAATGATGATTTTATAATTGAACAAGATATATTTGATGTTGAGATCGTACGAGAATTAAAAAAGAAATTATTTTCAACAAACCCGGGAGATATACATGCAAGGATCTACGGGCTGATCGTTTTTCAACATTGGTATATAAAATATCACAAAGCATAGAACTTGGCTAAGTACAGGGTATTACGAATCATCAATAGACTCAATCTGGGAGGGCCAACGTATAATGCGGCTTATCTCAGCAGGTATCTGCATCCTGATTTTGAAACGATATTGGTTTCGGGAATGAAAGATGATTCTGAAGCAAGTTCTGAATTTATAGTCCAAAATTTAGGGATTACACCGGTATATATCCCGGATATGAAACGTGAAATAGATCTTGTAAAAGATAGAAGTGCATACAGGAAGATCAGGGATCTGATCGATGAGTTCAAACCTCATATTGTGCATACCCATGCCGCAAAAGCCGGAACTCTTGGTCGTCTTGCAGCTTCAAGATCCAAAGTACCTATAGTCTTACATACTTTCCATGGCCACGTATTCCATTCGTATTTCAATCCAATTGCTACTCGAACCTTTATCCAGATCGAGCGATATTTAGCTAAAAGAAGTACCCGCATCATTGCCATCTCGGATATTCAAAAACAAGAATTGGGGATACAACATAAGATCTGTCCTTCAGAAAAAATAGAAGTTATACCGCTCGGGTTTGACCTGGAACGTTTCAGAGAAGACATACCAACGAAGCGTGAACTTTTTAGACAGAAGTATGCTTTGGCAGCGGATGAAGTAGCTGTTGGAATAATTGGTCGACTTGTAGCTGTAAAAAACCATGATCTTTTTATCAAAGCCTGGAAACAGGTACTGGAGAAAAGTAAAACAAAGAAAAGGGCATTCATCATTGGTGACGGAGAAGACAGAACCAAGATCGAGGAGATGGCAAGACAAGCCGGAATCAAGTTTTCCGGTACCGAAAATGCCGGAAACGGTGAGGATCTGGTATTCACTTCCTGGATCACAAATATTGATGAAGCTTTGGCCGGATTGGATCTGGTGGCACTGACATCTTTGAATGAAGGCACTCCTGTATCGCTGATTGAGGCTCAGGCAGCCGGAAAAGCAATTGTAACAACTAATGTAGGTGGAATTGGTAACGTTGTAATACCTGACCGAACTGCATTACTTTCCTCGTCCGGTGATGTTGATAAATTTGCTAAGAACCTGACTCAACTTATTGACGATAAGGAGTTAAGAATTGCTTTTGGAGCCGCCGGATGGGAAAATGTTCAAGATAAATTTCATGTTAACAGGTTAGTGAAAGACATGGAATCACTCTATAGAAAATTACTTACAGAAAAAGGGTTTCATTAAAGTCTCTGCAATCCGAATAAATCCCTATTTTTGTTGGCTTATGATACGCCTTATGGGGAAATTCAGGCTTATTGCCCTGCTCCTATTTTTAGCTTCGTGTTCAGCCGTCAACCAGAGCGTTATGTTCAAGACCGGTAAAGGATACTCGTTTGCTGAATTTGATTCATCTACTTTCTCTTTATACAGGATAGCAGTAAATGATATTGTTGAATTCAACATATATACCAATGATGGCCTGAGGATCATTGATATTACAAACAGTGTTACCGGTGGTACACAAAACATTAACAATATTCAATATGTTGTACAGCAGGATAGTAGTATAAAGCTTCCTTTGATCGGGAACCAAAAAATTGTTGGTTATACCTTGAGGGAAACTGAAAAGATGCTTGAAGAAAAGTATAAGGGCAATTATAATGATCCCTTTGTATTGATCAAAGTCATCAACAGACGTGTCTTTGTTTTTCCGGGCACAGGTGGTAGCGGTACAGTCATTAAGTTGACAAATGAAAACACAACCTTGATCGAGGCATTGGCACAAGCCGGTGGAATACATGCAAATGGTAAAGCTTCGAACATCAAGCTTATCCGAGGTGATCTTACAAATCCAAAAGTTTTCAATATAGATCTCAGTACTATTGAAGGTATGACCCAGGCAAATCTTGTTTTGCAGGCCAATGATATTATATATGTTGTTCCAAACAGAAGATTAACTCAGGAGGTATTGAGTCAAATAACTCCTTATCTGGCATTGATAACTAGCATTATTGCACTAATTTCTTTGACCTCTAAATAATTAGGAATGCCGAAGAAAAAAATCAGTAACCTCAATGAGGATTTCGATCTTAAGTTATTCGCTACTATAGCCAGAAGAAATTTTTTATGGCTGATCTTTTTCCTGATACTCGCAATGACTGTCTCCTATATCTATCTCAGATATACGGCTCCGGTATATGAAGCAACAACAATCATCAAACTGGGTATTGAAGATAAAGCCAATAGCGTATTAGACATTAACAATAACTTATCCTTTGACCAGGGGAACAATAAAATTGCAGGTGAGATAGAGCTGATGCGATCCACCGTTATTATCAGTAAAGCATTAAGTACGCTTCCTTTAAAGTTCAGTTATTTCGCAAAAGGAACAGTACTTATCAATGAATTATATGTTTTAAGTCCATTTACTGTTGAAGTAGAGGTCAAAGATTCATCGGTAATAGGAACAGAAATTCATGTAAGCTTTGAAGGCTCGAATTCATACAGAACCTCTCTTGATGATTTCAAAGCTATCCATATTACGGATACTTGGGTTGATCTAAAAGAATTCAGGATTAATTTAAATATCAATAATTACAATGCAATACTTCAGCAACAAGGACTCATTAAACAGGGTGCTTACTTTTTTGTTATCAATGATATTGAGAGTCTTGCAAACAAGCTTAGTTCGACAATCAGTGTAGGAATACTGAACCCCGACGCAGGAACTATTCAGATCAAATGCAAAGAAAAGAATGCGGGTAAAGCTGCCGCAATCGCAAATGCAATAGCTCTGGAATTCATCAAATACGATTATGAGCGGAAAGCAAAAGGATCTGAGAATGTACTAAGTTTTATTGATCTCACTTTGCAAAGTGTATCAGATTCACTCCATATCTCTGAGAAATTGCTTGAGAGTTTCAAAAAGGATAACATGATCCTGAACCCTCAGGAAGTCGCTTCCAGCACGTTGAAAAAGATCAATGATCTGGAAGTTCAACGTGCGCAGATTGATCTTGATATTTACATTTTAGAGCGTTTAAATGAAAGTATAGTCAAAGACAAAAAACTTGATAATCTTATCACTTTATTGAGTGGAAATTATACGGATGCGATTGTCAGTTCATTGATCACCAAGATCCAGGATCTTCAATATATGAAGGCTGATATGCTTAGGCAAGTCACTCCATCAAGTCCACAGATAGCAAATCTGGATCAGAGAATTGAACTGCAAAAAAGACTTCTGGTAGAGAGTCTGGCAAATGTGAAAAAATCTCTCCTTCAAAAGAAAGCCGGACTTACAAGTAACCTCCGGGAATTTGAAAATGAGTTTGGGGCTCTTCCTGCCAAAGAAGCTGAATACAATAGAATAGAAAGAATTTTTGCAATCAATGAAAAATTTTATTCAATGTTATTGCAAAAGAAAGCTGAATTTTCAATTACCCGTGCAGGTTATGTTCCAACAAATGTAGTACTCGAACCTGCAATTATTCCAACAACTCCATTCAGCCCAAATCGGACATTGATAATTTCTTTTAGTATCCTTTGTGGAATATTGTTCAGTATCATATTATTTATTTTCAGATACCTGTTCTATAATGAGATCTCTTCTCTCGAAGAAGTAGAACAATACACTGACGCATCACTCCTGGGAATTGTTCCGAAATATAAAAGAGAGATTCCTGTGTCTCAATTGTTGGTAGATAAAAATCCAAAATCAGTAATTTCAGAAGCATTCCGTTCTATCCGAACAAATTTGCAATTCATTTCGAATGAACAGGGAGCAAAAGTTATAGCTGTGACCTCAACCATATCCGGTGAAGGAAAGACTTTTGTAGCGATCAATCTGGGTGGTGTTATCGCATTTTCCGGAAAGAAAGTAGTCATCATTGACCTTGACATGCGTAAGCCCAAGATTCATATTGGATTTAATGTGGACAATGAAAGAGGTATTAGTACTTTGCTGATCGGAGAAGATACTATTGAGACCGCTATCAAAAAAAGCAGTTTACCATTACTACATTTTATTACTGCAGGTCCTATCCCACCCAATCCTTCCGAACTTATCATCAGTAAACAAATGGATAATTTGATCGATGATCTAAAATCAATTTATGATGTTATCATTATTGATACGCCTCCGGTAGGTATCGTATCAGATGGTATTCCGATCATAAAAAAAGTCGATTATCCTTTATATATTATCAGAGCAAACTACTCAAAGAAAATGTTCATTTCAAACATCAATAAGTTGATCGATGAAACGAAGATCTTCAAGCTTGCTGTTATTTTAAACAGCGTAGAAATGTCAAAACTTAAATATGGTTATGGCTATGGGTACGGATACGGCTATGGTTACGGATATGGGTATGGGTATGGATATTATGAAGAAGATGTAAAACAGGAAAGTCGTTTTTCATACTTCAAGAATTTATTTGGTAAGAAATCATGAAAGTGATCTATTGTGAGATAGAAGGATTATTAGAATTAAATCCTTCCGTTTTTGGGGATGAAAGAGGTTATTTTTATGAATCCTATAATTTGGAATTATTTCAAGAATTAGGGATCAAAGAAAAATTCGTGCAAGACAATCAAAGCTTATCAAATAAAGGAGTTCTACGAGGTTTGCATTTTCAGGCTCCACCACATCAACAAGGTAAACTGGTAAGAGTAATACAAGGTTCTGCGCTGGATATAGCTGTTGACATCCGGAAAGGAAGCCCAACCTATGGTAAATGGCATATGGTTGAACTGAATGCTGAAAAGAAAAATTTATTTTGGATACCTCCCGGTTTTGCTCATGGTTTTTTAACTCTTGAAAACAAAACTATCTTCTCTTATAAATGTAGTGGATATTATAATAAAGAATCTGAAGGTGGTTTAATGTGGAACGATACAGATCTTAATATAAAGTGGCCGGAGACTGAGCCTGTGCTTTCAGAAAAGGATAAATACTATCTCCCTTTCAAACAGTTCATTTCACCTTTCTAAACCAGGTGATTTTTGTAAATTTGTAATTCAATAAAAACTTATGAACGAAGGAAGTTACTACATCCTTGTCTATAATACATTTTTCATTTGTGCAATTGTCTTTGCACTTTTGATCAATACCTTGTTCTTAAGATTTGCAAAAACAATGGGGATCCGAAATAACAATGATGGTACTATCATTCGTTGGGGAACCCAATCTAAACCTGCTTTTGGAGGAATTTCTTTTTATATCGTATTTCTGCTAACCATCACAGCTTACAGCTTTTTCTTTAATCCGAATCAGGTAATGCTCAACAAAGAATTTGTTGCACTGTTATTATCTGTTACGATCGGATTTTTGATGGGCCTTGCTGATGATGCCTACAATACACAACCCATATTAAAATTTTCAGCACAGGTTCTCTGTGGGGTCGTATTGATATTGGGTGATATATATATCAATATCAGTCCATATCCCCTACTTAATTATGCGATTACCATCATTTGGATCGTTGGAATAATGAATTCACTAAATATGCTGGATAATATGGATGGAATAACTACATCTGTATCTCTGGTGATAATCATGACCATTATGGCCATGGTAATATTAAATAAGGATTTTGGAAATTTACATTTCCTAATTCTCACCGGTACAATGGCATCCTTATTAGCTTTCCTGTTCTACAACTGGCATCCTTCACAAATGTACATGGGGGATACCGGATCCCAATTTCTTGGAATACTCCTGGGAGCTTTGAGCATCATTTTTCTCTGGAATGATCATTATGCAGTAGGAACTTTAGCTACTACCAAACAATTTATGCTCATCATGCTGGCATTCATTATGCCCTTGGTGGATACCATGATCGTAGTGATAAATAGACTTTCCAGAGGACAGAGTCCGTTTGTTGGTGGAAAAGATCACACTACACATAGCCTTGCAATGCTTGGATTTAGTGACAGACAGGTAGCAATGGTTTTTATTGGGATCAGCTTATTATCCGGCATGATCGTAGTTTATATCCAACGTTTCATCCTGGAATGGACCTTTTTACATTTTTGGGTATTGTTAATTTACTTTTTGATTGTTTTTTCCGTATTTTTCTACATTACCAAACACCGTAAATTGAAGGTTTGAAGAAAAAATTAAGTATATCTTTTATTGGAATCCTTAGCTTGATCGGAGTTCTCGAATTGTTCACTTTTGCGAGCCTTGTATCAAATGATATTTTTCAAAAAGATTTCAATAGTAAATACTATGTCTTTGCTTTAAACATTCCTGATAACTTGAATTTTGCAAACGAAAAGGTGCCGGTCAAAGACTTTGATATCAGAGAACGCATGGATAGAGAACTTACAATCAATACCTATTGGCAAAGCAATACCTTAATGCTTCATAAAAGAGCAAACAGATGGTTTCCGACTGTGGAAGCGAAGTTGAAAGCTTATAACATCCCAGATGATTTTAAATATGTATTGGTGGTTGAAAGTGGATTTCAAAATTTAGTTTCGCCTGCAGGTGCATCAGGTTATTGGCAATTTATTGAATCAACTGCGTTACAATATGGTTTACAAGTAAATGAAGAAGTAGATGAAAGGTATCACATGGAAAAATCTACGGATGCTGCCTGTAAATATTTTTTAAAAGCGTATAAAGAATTCGGGAATTGGACCCTGGCTGCAGCATCTTATAATATTGGAATTGAAGGATTAAAAAGACAACTTCTGAAACAACAAGTAACATCGTATTATGATCTCCTTTTGAATGAGGAAACAAATAGATATATTTTGAGAATATTGGCTGTAAAAGAGATCCTTTCAGAACCAAAAAAATATGGATACAATTTCAGAAAAAATGATCTGTATTATCCAATTCCTGTAAAAGTGATCACGGTTGATTCTTCAATTACAGATCTGGTCGCTTTTGCCAAATATCATGACAGTAATTATAAAATATTGAAAATTCTTAATCCTTGGTTAAGAAAAGATAAACTTTCAAATCCCGATAGTATAAAGTACAGAATTAAATTTCTGAAAAATGGTACGGATATACCACCGGGACTTTACTTTGACGAACCCCACCCCCAGCCGGATACTTTATCTGTCCCTGAAGAAAAATTGTGAGAATGAATATGGAAGTTGATGCTTACCAAATTGGAGATTCCGAACTTATAGAAGTACAGGGTGCCAGAGTTCATAACTTGAGAAATATTGATGTGACCTTTCCACGTAACAGTCTTGTTGTGATAACAGGAATGAGTGGCAGTGGAAAGAGCTCTTTAGCTTTTGATACTATTTACGCTGAAGGCCAGCGTAGATATATGGAAAGCTTTTCAGCCTATGCCCGGCAATTTCTTGGTAATATGGAAAGACCGGATGTGGACCGTATTAACGGATTGAGTCCTGTTATTTCTATTGAACAAAAAACAACATCTCATAATCCCCGATCTACTGTTGGAACAGTAACCGAAGTATATGATTTTTTGAGACTGTTGTATGCAAGAGCTTCCGATGCTTTTTCACCTGTCACTAATAAACCCATGATCAAGTTCAATGAAGAACAGATCATGGATCTTATAAACACAGACCAGCAAGGCAAAAAAGTAACCATACTATCGCCGGTTGTTAAAGCCAGAAAAGGACATTATCGTGATCTTTTCGAACAGCTGATGGGACAAGGGTTTCTTAAAGTGAGAGTAAACGAACAATTTATGGAGTTGCAACGAGGAATGCAACTGGACAGATATAAGACGCATGATATTGAAATTGTGATCGACAATTTGACGATCAATGAAAAAAATTCTCAAAGATTAAAGGACAGTATCAAAACAGCCATGTCATATGGCAAAGGGACGATGATGCTGCTAGAAGATGGTAGAAATTATCCTAAGCATTATAGTATTCATTTGATGTGCCCAGATTCCGGTATATCCTATGATGAGCCGGCCCCAAATACATTTTCATTTAATTCTCCCTATGGTTCATGTAAGAAATGTAATGGTCTTGGAACGGTTCCGGAGATAGATCTTAAATCAATTATTCCTGATTCAAACAAGTCGATCCGAAAAGGGGGAATCGCCGTCATCGGAGAATATTGGGACTCATGGCTATTCCGACAGATCACCGCACTTGGGGAACGTTATGGTTTTGATCTTGACACTCCTGTTGGTGACATTTCTGAAGAAGCTATGGGCATCCTTTTAAATGGTACGGATGAACCATTAAATATAAAAGGTTCGGATAAGGGTTCTGTTAGAGATTACACATTGACATACGAAGGTATCATCAATGTGATGAATGAAAAATTGAAAGATAAAACTGCTGATGCCTATCGGAAATGGGCTTCCGATTTCATGCAACCCGTGACCTGTCCAAAATGCCATGGTACAAGGCTTCGTGAAGAATCACTTCAGTTTAAGATCGATGGAAAAAATATTGCACAACTTTCAGAATTTGATCTCCAAAACTTGTATGAATGGTTTGATGGACTGGATGAAAGGATGCACGAAAGACAAGCTATCATTGCACTTGAAGTAAACAAAGAGATACGGAAACGCTTAAAATTCATGCTGGATGTAGGACTGGGATATCTCAGTCTGAGCAGAAGCAGTAAATCATTGAGTGGCGGTGAATCGCAACGGATTCGACTTGCAACACAAATTGGTTCTCAGCTCGTAGGTGTTTTATATATTTTGGATGAACCAAGTATTGGTTTACATCAGAGAGACAATCAAAGGCTGATCCAGTCATTGAAAGATCTGAGAGATATGGGAAATTCGGTTATCGTAGTGGAGCATGATAAAGAAACTATCCTGGCCGCTGACCATATCATTGATCTGGGGCCCGGTGCCGGAGTTCACGGCGGTAAGATCGTAGCACAAGGAAATGCTCAGGAGATCCTAACCAGTAATTCCTTAACAGCACGCTACCTCAACGGAGAAATTGAAATTGAAATTCCAGAGAAACTAAGAGAAGGTACCGGAAAAAGTTTAGTGGTAAGAGGTGCAACCGGTAACAACCTTAAAAATGTAGATCTTGAAATTCCATTGGGGAAATTTATACTTATCACGGGTGTAAGTGGCAGTGGAAAATCAACACTTATTTCAGAAACGCTCTACCCTATCTTAAACCAGCATTTTTATAGATCAAATCACAAACCGCTTCCTTATGAATCTATTGAGGGGCTTGAATATGTTGATAAAGTAATTGAAGTAGATCAAAGTCCGATCGGCAGGACTCCAAGATCAAATCCGGCAACATACACAGGTGTATTCACGGATATCAGAAATTTATTTTCTGCTCTGCCTGAAAGCAAGATCAGGGGTTATGCTCCGGGAAGATTTTCATTCAATGTAAAAGGTGGAAGATGTGAAACATGCCAGGGTGGCGGGATGAAGATCATTGAGATGAATTTCTTGCCGGATGTAGCTGTTGAATGTGAAAGCTGCAGCGGCAAAAGATATAACAGAGAAACGTTGGAAGTCAGGTATCGAGGAAAATCGATTTCGGATGTACTTGATCTAAGTATAGAAGATGCAGTTACATTTTTTGAAAACATTCCTTCAATTACACAAAAGATCAGAACACTTGAAGAAGTTGGTCTGGGTTATATAACACTTGGACAACAGAGTACAACGCTTTCCGGTGGTGAAGCTCAGCGAGTAAAACTCGCAAATGAACTTGCCAAAAAAGATACAGGAAATACTTTGTACATATTGGATGAACCAACAACAGGTTTACATTTCGATGATGTGAGAATATTATTGAGCGTCTTAAATCGCTTGGTGGATAAAGGGAATACCATCCTTGTAATCGAACATAATATGGATATGATAAAAGTTGCAGATCACGTGATCGATCTGGGTCCAGAAGGTGGAAACGCAGGCGGGAGAATCATTGTATCCGGTCCACCTTCTGAGATTATCAAGAATAAGGAAAGTGTGACCGCAGAATATTTACGTAAGGAATTCCATAATTATACTTTATGAACTATAATGATGATAAGATCAGAAGAGCATTCTCTGATAAAGACTGGCAAGAAATAAGAACAAACGATACCTGGCAGCTATTCAAAATTCTTGCTGAATTTGTAGATGGATTTGAAAAACTTGGTAAGATCGGACCCTGCGTAAGTATATTTGGAAGTGCAAGAACAAAGCCCGACACCCCCTACTATGATTTAGCTCAAGACATCGCTGCAAAGCTTACAGCCGAAGGATATGGTATCATTACAGGTGGTGGGCCGGGCATTATGGAAGCTGCAAACAAGGGTGCAAAACTTGCCAAAGGGAAATCCGTAGGTTTGAATATTGATCTGCCATTTGAACAATCAGCAAATCCATATATAGACGCAGACAAACTAATCACCTTTGATTATTTCTTTGTTCGCAAACTGATGTTTATCAAATACGCACAAGGTTTCATCGTATTACCGGGAGGATTCGGTACCATGGACGAGTTGTTTGAAGCGATCACACTGATACAAACCTTAAAAATTGGAAAATTCCCAATCATTCTGGTTGGAAAAGATTTTTGGTCCGGACTGATGGATTGGATCCATTCTACATTATTAAAAGAAGGAAATATAAACGCTGAAGATCTGGAACTGTTCAAGATAGTGGATACAGCTGATGAAGCAGTAAAGATCATAGATGATTTCTATGCAAAGTATCTTTTAAAGCCAAATTTTTAAGATCCTCATTACATTGATTTCCCTTTATATATCAAGAATGTGCTAGTTTGAAATTGACATCATTTTAATTGTTTGCAACCTTTCGGCTAAAATCAGGTACAAGGGTCTTTATGATTCATTGAATCACATTTATCAATTTGAAAAAAATCAGAGCTGTAGTGCTCTCATTTTTTACCACTATTTGAATAAAGAAATAATGCAGCAAACTCAAACCAATACAAATCAACGCTATACCAATCTTGATTTTCTGAGAATGGTATCAGACGACAACGCAGATTTCATGAAAGATCTGGTTAATTTGTTTTTGAGAAATACACCACCTACACTAGATCTGATGGAAGAAAGTTATCAGTCCGGTAATTGGGATGATGTCAGGTCTGCAGCCCACAAGATGAAACCTACATTTAGTTATATGGGTCTGAAACAGCTGGAAGTAAAAGCTGCAAGAATAGAAGACATTTGCAGGAATCAAGATAATAAAGAGGAGATTGACCCATTAATCGGAGAGATTAAATATATTTGCGAAGCAGCATTTACCGAATTGAAGGAAGATCTGCAAAAATTATAATTTTTTAATCGACCTATACCATTATTCATTATGACCAAAATTTTCGTGGTCGAAGATGATCCCATGTTGGGATTGTTGTTCAAGAATTCACTTGAAAAAGAACCTACAGCTGATGTAACACACCTCACCTCTGCTGAAGATTGTTTAGCAAACCTGCATCTCAATCCTGACATTATTACCATTGATTTCAATTTGCCTGGAATGGATGGATTGGAGTTATTAAAAAAAATACACCTATACAATGATCAAATACATTGCATTCTTATCTCCGGACAAAATGATGTAAGTGTAGTTGTAGAAGCCTATAAAAGCGGAGCTCAGGACTATATTGTTAAAGATGATAATGCAGTAATAAATCTTGTCAATTCCGTAAATAATTT
>JBBKWX010000065.1:0-3562 GCA_037969175.1 Bacteroidia bacterium
TATAACAGGTTTATCAGGGGCTTCAGATCGGATCAACTTAGCTGCTTCGATCGCATTTTCATGTGTGTTTCTGCTCAATTTATCTAAAAGCAAGAGTGAATCCGGAACCCCGGCATCCAGTATGACCTGATGAAGCAGATCCGCTTCAGTCCTATCTTTATACACCATAGATCCCGAGCCGCCACAGATCAAAACTCTCTCTGCTTTTCCTTGATGGTATAATGTAAGTGCCTGCATCAAACGATCTACACCCGCACCATAAGCCGGTCTTGAAACTTCGCTGTTGTAATACCTGACCATACCGCCAAGCACCACAACAGTAGCATCACTTTGTGGAAGATCACTCACTTTTACCTGCTCAGGTTCCCAAATATGCATCGCCAGATTGGAAAGAAATGGGTTACTGAAAACAAGTAACAGGATCATTCCTGCTCTGACCATGTTTCTGCTCTTTGATGTATTCCTCCAAATCCATCCCATCAGAAAGGCGATCAGTATCCATGCAAAAGGACTGAGTAAATAGTTGAGCAGCTTAGATGCAATGAAGAATACGCTTAGCATAACGCTAATGTAAAGATTCTATGGAGATATTGTTTTCACCAAAGAGACATATAAGACACAGATATCATTGAGAAATAAATATTCAATTCTGTGAAAATCTATGTCTCTTTGTCTCTATGGTGATTTTTTAAATAACCACTTCATATTCCCCCCTTTGTAATACGCCTGAATAGCTGTATTTTTAAGCCCGAATACAGAAATCCCCAAAGTCTATGCAAGCCGTTGAGATCTATCAACCTAAAAATAAAATTAGAGTAGTTACTGCAGCAAGTCTATTTGATGGACATGATGCAGCTATAAATATTATGCGTCGCATCATTCAGGCCAGTGGGGCAGAAGTCATCCATCTTGGACATGATAGAAGCGTAAAAGAAATTGTGGATTGTGCTATCCAGGAAGATGCTCAGGCTATTGCGATCACTTCCTATCAGGGTGGACATGTGGAATTCTTTAAGTATATGTATGATTTGCTACAAGAGGCAGGCTGCGGACATGTGAAGATCTTTGGTGGAGGAGGAGGAACCATACTTCCTGAAGAGATCAAAGAATTGCAGGAATATGGTATTACGAGGATCTATGCACCGGATGACGGTCGTTCTATGGGACTGCAAGGGATGATCAACGACATGCTCGAAAAATGTGATTTTCCAACCGGTCAAAACCTGAATGGAGAAGTAAAAAATTTAAGTGGAAGAAATCCAAAGGATATTGGAAGATTGATCTCTGCTGCCGAGAATTATCCGGAACAAAGTGCAGGGATCTTAGAAGAAGTAAAAACACTTTCTATAAAAAATAAAATTCCTGTATTGGGAATAACCGGAACCGGCGGAGCGGGAAAGTCATCTTTAGTTGATGAATTGGTGAGAAGATTTTTGATCGATTTTAAAGACAAGAATATAGCTATCATTTCTGTTGATCCTTCCAAACGTAAGACAGGCGGGGCATTGCTGGGAGACAGGATCCGTATGAATGCAATCAGCAATGATCGCGTTTATATGCGTTCACTTGCAACACGTCAAAGTAATCTTGCCTTAAGCAAATATGTTCAGGAAGCTGTGCAAATTGTAAAAGCTGCCGCATTTGATCTGATCATTTTGGAGACTTCAGGCATTGGACAAAGTGATACAGAGATCGTAGAACATTCGGATGTTTCTTTATATGTAATGACACCTGAATATGGCGCTGCCACTCAGCTCGAGAAGATCGACATGCTTGATTTTGCAGATATCATTGCCTTGAATAAGTTCGATAAGCGTGGAGCTTTGGATGCATTGCGTGACGTAAAAAAGCAGTTCAAGCGCAATCATCAGCTCTGGGAAACGGATGATGAAAAGATCCCCGTTTTTGGAACCATCGCCGCTCAATTTAATGATCCGGGAATGAACAGACTTTACAAGGCTGTGATGAATAAAATGGCTGAGAAAGCAGGTGTTGATTTTCATTCTGATCTGCATGTGGGTGAAGAGGTATCTGAAAAAGTTTATATCATTCCACCAAACAGAACCCGCTACCTGAGCGAGATCTCAGAGAATAACCGAGGGTATGATGCTTGGGTAAAAGAACAAGCAGAAACAGCAAGTAAGCTGTATGCGATCAGAAAAACAATTGATTCTTTAGCTACCGGAAAATTAAATGATAAAGATCAATTGATCTCAAATCTGGAAAATTTTTACGAAGAAATTTCTTTACAATTAGATGGAAATAATCGGAAAATAATTGAGGGTTGGGAAGCAAAAAAGCAAAGTTATCGGGATGAAATTTTTACCTATCAGGTACGTGGAAAAGACATCAAAGTAAAAACCCATACTACCAGTTTGAGTAAAAACCAGATCCCAAAGATATCGATGCCTTCATTCAAAGATTGGGGAGATGTGCTGCGTTGGAATCTTCAAGAGAATGTACCGGGAGAGTTTCCATTTACGGCAGGTGTTTATCCTTTCAAAAGACAGGAAGAAGATCCTGCACGTATGTTTGCCGGTGAAGGCGGACCGGAGCGTACCAACAGAAGATTCCATTATGTTTCTTTGGGCTTACCTGCAAAGCGCCTCAGCACTGCATTTGACTCTGTTACCCTTTATGGACGTAATCCTGAATACAGACCGGATATATATGGTAAGGTCGGTAATTCGGGCGTGAGTATTTGTTGTCTGGATGATGCAAAAAAATTGTACAGCGGATTTGATCTGGCTGATCCAAAAACTTCTGTGTCCATGACCATCAATGGTCCGGCTGCAATGCTTACAGCTTTCTTTATGAATGCCGCTATCGATCAGCAATGCGAATTGTATATCAAAGAAAATAAGCTCGAAGCTGAGATCGAAAAGAAGATAGCAAAGATTTATGCTGATAAAGGAGTAGCAAGACCTGCATACCAGGGACCTTTGCCACAGGGAAATGACGGACTGGGTTTGATGTTGCTTGGCGTTACCGGTGATCAGGTTCTTCCAATGGATGTATATAATGAGATAAAGACAAGAACGCTTTCTTCGGTGAGAGGGACAGTTCAGGCGGACATTCTGAAAGAAGATCAGGCTCAAAACACATGCATCTTCTCAACAGAATTTTCTCTGCGTGTAATGGGTGATGTGCAGGAGTATTTCATCAAACAAAATGTCAGAAATTTTTATTCTGTTTCTATCTCCGGATATCATATTGCAGAAGCCGGTGCCAATCCTATATCACAACTTGCATTTACATTATCAAACGGATTTACGTATGTAGAATATTACCTGAGCCGCGGGATGGATATCAATAAATTCGCACCCAACCTCAGCTTCTTTTTCTCTAACGGAGTAGATCCTGAATATGCTGTGATAGGGCGTGTTGCAAGACGTATATGGGCGAAAGCCATGAAGCAAAAATACAAGGCGGATGAACGCAGTCAGATGTTGAAATATCATATTCAAACATCCGGTAGAAGCTTGCATGCACAAGAGATAGATTTCAATGATATCCGTACTACATTACAAGCTTTGTATGCGATCTATGACAACTGTAATTC
>JBBKWX010000066.1:0-15424 GCA_037969175.1 Bacteroidia bacterium
ATGTAACCATTTCCTGTAGGAGTGATCGTAGTTGCGAAGTTTGAATAACCACTTGAACGAATGATCTCTGATTTACCTCCACAATTTTTGAAAGTACGATTCACAGATTGAAGTGTTACTGCATTTGCGTAAGGTTGTCCCGCATCCGAAGATTGGAATTCTACATTTTCAAATCTTACAAGCATACTTTGATATTTGCGATCCAACGGAGCTCCCGGTTGAAGAACTGTTGGAGCAACGGTCAAATTATATTGACCTTTGATCAAGTGTTTCGAGATCAAAGAACTTGGGATAGTTCCGGTGTTATTTGGGTAACGGGTATCTGTAGTATCATGAAACCCACCGATCTGTAAGTACCCACTATAATCACCCAAAACCAGGCCTTTGCATTTCACAAATACACGGCGACCAATAGGATAGATCGTGTAATAATTGGATTGATCCAGACGAATAGCCATACCACCGGTTTCATCCTGGATGACCATGGTCTTGTAGAAATTTCCAGATCTGTCATCTGCCACAACGGTACCTTTAATGATCACGTCATCTGTAAATTTGATAACTGTCCCGGTATACAATGCTTTCAGCTGAGCAATTGTCATCGTAGCTGTAAGGTTTGGATCCTGACCATCAGATGGAGGCGAATCAAAATCTTTTTTAACACATGCTGAAAGGCTGCCGAATAACAGAATCACAGCTAAAAACCTAAACAATTTTGGAGTTTGAATATTCATGTTGGATAAGGAATTATTATCAGTTCATTCTTAAAGTAAGACTTGCGAAATAGGTTGTTCCATACATATAGAACAATTTAGGGGCAAAACGATTTTGATCTTTTCCTTCGAAATCAAATCTCAACTGCTCGTAGCCACCGGTGATAAATTCAGTATTATTTGTAAGGTTTGATACTCCTACATTAAGTACCAAAAATGTATTTTTCTTTAAACTCTTGATGTGATTATTCATCTTCCATGATTTCCCTCCAAACACATCAATTGTAAACTGGCTATCCAGTTTTAATGGATCCAGAATATTGTTCCATGAATCACTGTCAGGAGTCACAAGATCTACTGCATTTTGAGTTCTTCTTGCGGGATTAAAATCCAGATACATTCCATCGAACATATTGAAATTAACATTCAGGAACCAGAACTTAGGTGAACGATAATTCAATCCTAAAGTATATGCCTGCTGAGGTGATCCGGCAACTGGCAGATTTGTAGAATAAATTGTTTCATTATCTGCAAGTAATTCAGCGGTGTTATCTGCACTGATCGTTGCTTTGGCTCTGTCGGTATAATAATAAGATCCGATCGCAGCAACTGCACTAACATTAAGACCCTTATAAACATTTGCATCAACAGCGAATTCTGTTCCGATGTGACGTTTATCCAGATTCGTTAATGTGTAATTCACGAAAGTTCTGAAATCACCATGATAGAAACTAACTGTGTTTGTTCCATCATTGAAGTCAGTAAGGTATGCGAAAGCCTTCACTTTTAATTTAGGAGCTCTGTGCTGGAACCCACCTTCAACAGTTGAGATCTTTTCGTTCACTAAACCGCTTATAACTTGGTTGTGGGTACGAATTGAAGTGAATGCGTTGTCCATGTATGGTGCACGAGTAAGATAAGCAGCATTCAATGTCAGATAATTTCTGCCATCCAGTTTATAGGTTGTTCCTGCTTTAAGACCAGCATTGATAAAGCTTTGTTTTTCTGAATCGCCATAAGAAGTATTTTGAAACAATCCATTTCTCACATTACCTGTACGGAAGTATGAAGTAGAACTCAACTCAAGGGAAGCAAAAACATCAAATTTCTCCAATTTGATCTGGCCCTGACCCCAGGTAGATACTTTATTGATCGTAGATGTATAATCATAACCTAATCTATCCCCAACTTTTACAACACGATTTGGTCTGTTCAAATCATTCTGAAGTGCTTCAGTACTATCCGGAAAATCTTGTTCAGCATACTGATTTAGATCCATATAGAATTCTCCACCCAAGAGATCTCTAACTTCTTTATAATTGTCACTTACCTGATGCTGATAAGTTGCACCGGCAGTAAACAGAATATTATCCTGGAAAGTAGTATTGTAGATCGTGTTAAGAGAAAGGTTTTTATCATCAGAAACACGATTTTCAAGAATATAATGAGATCTTTTTCCGGTAATGGTTTTACCTGCGATGCCATCTATATTATTGATCGTTTCTAAACTGCTGTAATTTGTCTGATACATCTGATCCCAATTGATCTGTCTCATTGCTTCATTGTCTCTAAGAATCTGAGCAACCAAAGAAGCTGTAGCAGCATCTTCGATATAACTTGGGAGCTTACGATAAAAATCAGGACGTGGATCCGGAGCATTGTACCAATCAAGACCTGTATTTATATTTTTTCCAAAAGTATATGAAAGAGAAGACTGTAGATTAGATTTATCATCCAGCTTCCAATCATGTCCTGCAATGAAAAGTGGTTGATGCGTTTCGTTTATGGATGCATTTCTTTTTTTACCATCCTGGAATCCCCAGGTAGGGTTATAGAAATTTGTTCCCGCAATATCATACATCTCCTGAACTGATGGAGAAGCTTTACCTCGTTCAGTAGGAGTACCAATGACCGTTAAGCTAACCGAGTGATTCAAACCGATCAGCTTTTCAGTTCCCAGATAATAGGACCAACCATCATAATAGGTACCTGCTACATAGCCTTCATCAGCCCATCTTCTTGAACCCGAAGCGGCAAAAGACCAACCATTTGACAAGATTCCTGATCCATAAGTCACCATGAGTCTATTCTCATAAGCTCTGTTAGAGCTGGCATAAGAAGCTGAGATCTGTTTGCGTTGACGAGTGGCGCGACTATCCGTTGAGTTTGCTCCACCAATTCCTCCAAAGGCAAAAGAAGCCGGAGCAAGACCAAGAGAATTATCTCTGCTACGCAAAACATCATTCAATCCGCCCCATAGATAAAAGGGAGTACGACCGTTAAACAATTGTGTCATCGGTGCACCATTCATATAAGTAACGGTATTCTCACTATCATATCCTCTGATTCGGAAACGAGCCGGTCCGAATGTGAAAGCGGCAGCAGATGTAAAAACATCTCTTGAAGCTGTAAGCACACCCGAAACATTTGAATTTGAACCTTCACCAAGATCTGATTCTGTAAGATTGACAGAAGGTAGTTCTTGTGTATTCAAAGGAGTAGGAGGAGCAACTTTTAGTTTTCCCAGATCATTCTCTAATTTATCAACTGTTGCGTTAAAAGTCTGAATTCCCATATCCAGCGCGTTAACTTCCAACACATATTCTCCAAAATCAAGATTTTCGAAAAGAAACATGCCGGTATTATCCGTTTTCGTTTGAAATTGTGTGCCTTTTATTTGAATTAAAGAAGCAGGAACAGGAGCGCCGAATTCATCTTCAATGATACCTTTTAAACTACCTGATTGGGCAAACGTTAATACAGGCAAAAGGAATAGGAAGGCAATTAATGATAAAGCTTTGATATTCATCAGATTGGTTGAATAAATTCCAGTAAAATGGGTAATCTTCTGTTGATTTGACGATCAACGGGATGGCAAAGATAATAAATGAATGATGCGCTCATCTTTTATACAAAAATTTGACATTTTAATAATATACCGTGGCACAACGTTATTATTATCTTTGCCGTCCATTAAAAAGGAATTATGAACAAGTCCAAGATTATCCTTCTCTTTGTTGCAAGCCTATTATTCAACACATTGGCTTCAGCTCAGACTGAAAAACAGAATTACAAAGTAGCTTTAATTGGTTTTTATAATCTGGAGAATCTATTTGATACCATCAATCAACCGGACGTAAATGATGAGGATTTCACGCCGGCCGGAGCCAATCATTATACGGCTGCAGTTTACAAAGATAAACTTGGAAGATTATCCGATATAATTTCCCAGTTGGGGACGGACGATTCACCTGATGGAGTTGCATTGCTGGGTGTTGCAGAAATTGAAAACAGATCTGTTTTGGAAGATCTTGTTAAACAGCCCAAAATTGCAGAAAGAAATTATCAGATCGTTCATTTCGAATCACCTGATTTCAGGGGTATTGATGTTGGATTATTATACAATCCTAAATATTTTAAGCCAAGGTTAAGCGAATCATTAAATGTTCCTTTGGTAGATGAGAACGGTAAACCCCGACCAACCCGGGATGTACTTTGGGTTTATGGGGTTCTGGATGGTGAACCGGTACATATTTTTGTAAATCACTGGCCTTCCCGGCGAGGTGGCGAAGAAGCAAGTGCTCCTGCCCGCTCTCTGGCTGCATCAGTAGCGAGACACAAAATAGATTCACTTGTGGCTATCAATCCCAAAGCAAAAGTGATCTTGATGGGTGATCTGAATGATGATCCTACAAGTGCAAGCTTAATAACTGTTATGAGATCAACCGGAGAAAGAGAAAATATGTCTGTTGAAAGGATGTATAATCCTTGGGTTTCCTATTATAAGAAAGGAATTGGTACACTTGCTTATAATGATTCATGGAATTTATTTGATCAGGTAATAATGACACAAGGTTGGCTGGATACAGAACAAAGCGGATATTTCTTTCAGAAAGCTGTGATTTTCAGCAGACCTTTTATGATACAAAGATCCGGCAGATATAAAGGCTATCCATTCAGAACTTATGATTTCAGTAAATATATGGGTGGTTACAGTGATCACTTTCCGGTGTATGTTGTCTTATTAAAGAAGGCTAAATAAGCCGGGTGATAAAGCCTTACATCCAGATGGCTTTATTCTAATTAAACTACAAATTCAAATTAAAAAATCATGCAAAAAGGACCAATATCAGAATTCATAGCGCATCACTACAGACATTTCAATGCAGCGGCGCTAGTTGATGCTTCTAAAGGATATGAGACTCATCTGAATGAAGGTGGTAAAATGATGATCACTCTTGCAGGAGCAATGAGTACAGCAGAACTTGGTATTTCTTTGGCTGAAATGATCCGTCAAGGTAAAGTTGATATCATCTCGTGTACAGGTGCTAATTTGGAAGAAGATATCATGAATCTTGTAGCGCACTCACATTATAAAAGAGTTCCTAATTACAGAGATCTTAGTCCACAAGATGAATGGGATCTGCTGGAGAAAGGATACAATCGGGTAACTGATACTTGTATCCCGGAAGAGGAAGCATTCAGAAGATTACAGAAACACATACACAAATTGTGGAAAGATGCGGAAGATAAAGGGGAGCGTTATTTCCCACATGAATTCATGTATAAAATGTTGAACTCAGGTGTGCTTGAGCAATACTATGAGATCGATCCGAAAAATAGCTGGATGTTGGCTGCAGCTGAAATGAATTTACCAATTATTTGTCCGGGATGGGAAGATTCAACGATGGGAAATATTTTTGCATCCTATTGTATCAAAGGAGAAATAACCCCTACAACGATGAAGAGTGGAATTGAATACATGACCTGGCTAGCAGATTGGTATATTAAAAACTCAGGTGGAAAAGGTGTTGGATTTTTCCAGATCGGAGGCGGTATTGCGGGAGATTTTCCGATCTGTGTTGTACCAATGTTATATCAGGATATGGAAATGGAAACAATTCCTTTCTGGTCGTATTTCTGTCAGATCTCGGATTCAACAACCAGTTATGGTTCTTATTCCGGTGCCGTTCCGAATGAAAAAATAACCTGGGGAAAACTCGATATTGCTACTCCCAAGTTTATCATTGAATCTGATGCAAGTATTGTTGCTCCTCTTGTATTTGCATGGATACTCGGCTGGTAGTTTTTATTAAAAAAAAATCCTATTTCAAAAGTTAATATATAAATAATTCAGTGAAGAGAATTCTGTTTATTTTATCTGTGTTTCTTTTCACATTACAAATTTGTAGTGCTGAAAATGTTATGGAGCAAAGCGAGCAGGAAAGACTGGAAACGCTTTTGCTTGAAAGAAAAAGTTTGTTTGGAAAATATGCTGATCAAATGGATAAAAAGTCCGGTATTTTCGGCAGACGAAATAAGCGTGATGAAGCAGAAGCAAACAAGATCCTTGAGCAGGTAATCATTAAGGACAATGCGATTTTCCAGGAGCTTGACCGGCTTATAGACCAAAACCAATTTGAAAGCAAAACCTTGGGTCAACGGATGTTGAAACAAGATGAAAGCATGACGACACATGTCGAAAACAATGAAAAACTTTTGGCATCATATGAACTAATAAAAAATGATGAAGCAAAACTTAAAAAGCAAATTAGCGGATTAAAATTAAGATTTTATCTTTCTCTTTTATTTAACCTATTATTGGCAGGATGGATCGGTTATATTATTTTCAAAAAGCGGAAGAATACGCATGGAGGAATTCAATAATTCTAAGGAAAATACTCAGGTAAATTCTCCTTCATTTAAAACAGCTTTCTTATTTTGGCTAAAACTGGGATTCATTAGTTTTGGCGGGCCTGCCGGTCAAATATCTATCATGCATGAGTTCCTGGTGGAGCGAATGAAATGGATCTCACCTTCCCGTTTTTTTCATGCATTAAATTATTGCATGCTTTTACCGGGCCCGGAAGCACAACAGTTAGCGACCTATACCGGTTGGTTATTGCATGGAAAAAAAGGAGGACTCACTGCAGGGATCCTTTTTATTATTCCTTCCATTATCATATTAACTTTCCTAAGTATTTTATATGTCAGCTATGGGCATTTGCCTGAGATAAATGCAATTTTTTATGGTTTAAAACCGGCAGTGGTTGCCATTGTCATTCTTGCTGCATTGAAGATCGGATCTAAAGCTTTGAAATCAATGCAGCACTATATTGCTGCGGCTTCAAGTTTCATCCTGATTTACTTTTTCAACATTCCTTTTCCATGGATAATAGCAGGTGCTATTATTTGGGGAACGCTGCTTTATTTAAAACAAAAAAATAAAATAAGCGAAGATGTAATTCAGGATAAGGATGAATTAAAATATTTAATCAATGCAAATACAACACAAAATATTCCGGTTCCCGGTGTTAAAAATTGGATCAGCTATTTGATCAGTGCTATTTTATTGTGGCTCCTACCCTATCTCTTGCTATCCTATTATTCCGAATCAAATTTATTCTGGCATGACTTGAGTTTGTTCTTTACCAAGGCTGCTTTTGTTACGTTTGGCGGAGCATATGCTGTATTGCCGTATGTTGCTCAGGTAAGTGTTTTTAAGTTTCATTGGTTAAGTGAACTTCAAATGATCGATGGTCTTGCATTAGGTGAAACAACACCCGGACCACTCGTAATGGTGTTGGCATTTGTTGGTTTCATGGCTGGTTTTAATACATCCGACGGATCAGTGATAATCGCAATTGTTGCATTATTGGTAACTACCTGGTATACATTTTTACCCTGCTTCTTTTTCATTCTGGCAGGTGCACCTATCATCGAAAAAACCAGAGAAAACAAACGACTTACTATCCTCCTTGGAATAATAACTGCAGCTGTCACAGGAGTAATTCTCAATCTTGCTCTTTACTTTTCGAAAGCGGTTATTTTCAGCCCGCATGGTGCATTAGATCTTTTCAGTTTAGTGTGGATCGCTGTTAGTTTTGTGGTATTGAAATTTACGAAAATGAATATGATCACCTGGATCGGGTTAAGTGCTTTGGCAGGATATTTTGCATTTCAGATAGGTTAATTTGCATTTGGTCAGATTCATGAGTTTATCCTGAATTCCGAAGTTATCTTGTTCAAAATTAAAAATCATGGAACAATTTATTGATTGGATGTTAGGTATACATGTTGCTTCCGGCATGACTGCTTTTTTTCTTGCACCTGTGGCAATGGCAGTAAAAAAAGGAGGCAAAGCACATCGCTTATGGGGTAAGATCTATTTCTATGCAATGGCTGTAGTGGCGGTAACAGCAATAATAATTAGTGCTTATCGGCCAACTCCTTTTTTATTAATGCTAGCAGTATTTGCATTTTATCTTGCTTTTTCGGGTTACCGTTCTTTGTATAGAAAGCAACTACCACATGGTGGAAAACTTGCTACGATCGATTGGGTTGGGACCTTAATCAATGCAGTTTTTAGCCTGTGTTTAATAATTTATGGAATATATATATTGATAGATGATACTTCGAATGGATTGGGCATTTTATCTTCCATTTTTGGAGTTATTGGTTTGAATAGTTCTGTTTCAGAAATCAGATATTTTCTAAATCCGGGAACGGATAAACACAGATGGTTGATCAATCATATAAACGGTATGCTTGCGTCTTACATTGCAGCGGTCAGTGCTTTTTCAGCTGTTAATTTTGATTTCCTGCCCATGCTGATCAGATGGCTTTGGCCATCTGTATTGGGTACAATTGCAATTTTCTATTATGTGAGAAAGTATAAAACTAAATTTTCTGCAGGCAGTAAAGCAAAGCAGATCGCTGAGATCAAGATTCAGGAAGAACTTGCAGATTGATACAAATGAGCTAAGATTTTATTATTTTGGGTGAATAATTCATCATCCATTATGACTAAGAAAATTAGCAGCATAGAAGAGTATGAGCTTGAGTATAAAAAAAGCGTAGACTCACCCGAACAATTCTGGGAAGAAAAAGCAAAGGAATTTGTGTGGAAAAAATCCTGGGATAAAGTTTTAGAATGGAACTTTGAGCAACCGGATATTAAGTGGTTCATAAATGGTAAATTAAATATCACAGAAAATTGTCTTGACCGCCATCTGGAAACAAGGGGAGATCAGGTAGCCATATTGTGGGAACCCAATGACCCAGGTGAGCAAACCAGATCATTTACCTATAAAGAATTACATCAAGAAGTTTGTCGATTTGCAAATGTTCTCAAAGCACAAGGTGTACAAAAGGGTGATCGGGTTTGTATTTACATGCCAATGGTTCCTGAACTTTCATTTGCTGTTTTAGCATGTGCAAGAATTGGTGCTATTCATTCTGTCGTTTTTGCAGGATTCTCTGCGCAATCGTTGTCAGACAGGATCAATGATGCGACATGTAAAATTGTTCTCACCTCAGATGGGGGATTTAGAGGTAGCAAGAGTCTTGATTTGAAATCAATAGTAGATGAAGCCCTTGAAATGTCCCCGACTGTTGAAAGAGTTATTGTCTTGAAACGTACGGCTGAACCCATTAACATGGTGGCGGGAAGAGATCTTTGGTGGCATGAATTGATCAGCGAAGCTTCAGAAATTTGTGAAGCTACAGAGATGGATTCGGAGGATACTTTATTCATTTTATATACTTCCGGATCAACTGGCCTGCCAAAAGGTGTGGTGCATTCAATCGGTGGGTATATGGTATTTACTGAATACACATTCCGTAATGTTTTTCAATTTGATGAAGGAGATATTTATTGGTGTACAGCAGATATTGGTTGGATCACAGGTCACAGTTATATAGTATATGGACCCTTGTTAGCCGGAGCAACCTCTATCATGTTTGAAGGTGTGCCTACTTTTCCGGATGCTTCCAGATTTTGGCAGGTAATTGAAAAACACAAGGTGAATATATTTTATACTGCGCCCACAGCTATCCGTGCCCTGGAAGCATGTGGTAATTCATTTGTAGAAAAATATGAAATGAATACGCTGAAAGTGCTGGGAACTGTGGGTGAACCGATCAATGAGGAAGCCTGGCATTGGTATGATGAACATGTTGGAAAAAAGAGAGCTCCAATTGTAGATACCTGGTGGCAAACTGAAACAGGAGGGATAATGATCTCCCCTATTGCAGGTATTACTCCGCTAAAACCGGGTTATGCAACCTTACCCTTGCCCGGGATACAACCGGTACTGGTTGACGAAAAAGGTAAAGAGGTCGAGGGCAATAATGTGCAAGGGAATTTATGCATCCGGTTTCCATGGCCATCTATAATCAGAAGTACCTATGGTGATCATGAACGATGTCGATTAAATTATTTTTCAACTTATCCGGGATTATATTTTACCGGTGATGGATGTAGACGTGACAGGGATGGGTATTACAGAATAACAGGCAGGGTTGATGATGTAATAAACGTTTCGGGTCATAGAATGGGAACGGCTGAAGTTGAGAATGCGATCAATGAGCACTATTTGGTTGTGGAAAGTGCAGTTGTTGGTTATCCGCATATGATCAAAGGACAGGGTATTTATGCTTATGTCATTTGTTCACATCCTCCAAAAGATATACATGCTACAAGAAAAGAGATCCTGGATGTGGTTAGTAAAGTGATCGGACCAATTGCGAAACCTGACAAGATCCAGTTTGTAAGTGGTCTTCCAAAAACACGGTCAGGGAAGATCATGAGAAGGATCCTGAGGAAGATTGCTGAAGGAGACGATTCGAATCTTGGTGATATTTCAACTTTGCTGGATCCTGCTATAGTAGAAGAGATCAAAGCGGGTTCAAAAAAAATGAGTTGACGTTTGTTGTGATATTTTGTATCTTATTCTCCTATGTTGATAGAGGCAATCAGAAATTCATTACTAAATGGCATCGAGAAGCTCAGGGATGAGTTACTTGCATATGAATCAGAAGAAGATATTTGGAATGAAAATGATGGGATAAATAACCCGGGTGGAACACTGGTTTTACATCTCTGTGGAAATCTGCAGCATTTTATTGGTGCAAAATTAGGACATACCTTGTATGAAAGAGACCGGGTAGCAGAATTTTCTCTAAGGAACCTCAGCAAAAATGATCTGCTCCTTGAATTAGCTGCAACGGATAAGATGGTTGGCAAGGTCTTGAACATTTTGAATGAATCTGATCTGATTGAGATATATCCGGATTCATCTTTTGGAGAAAATAAAACAACACTGGATGTGATCTTAATATTAATAGGCCATTTTCAATATCATTTGGGGCAAATAAATTATCACAGACGTATTCTCAGTGTAAAGCCTGTCATTGATGAGTAATAAATAATAAGATAGCTTGTTATTAATTATTCAAAGCCTAAATTTGCATTGCAAACTACCTACTGTGTCAGACTCTATCGTAATCATTCCTACTTACAATGAATGTGAGAATATTGAAAATGTTCTTCGCAAGGTATTCATTCTGGATAAAGATTTCCATGTTTTAGTTGTGGATGACAATTCCAAAGATGGAACTGCTGAGATTGTTATTAAGATGCAGGGAGAATACACCGGTCGATTGCATCTGGAACAACGAGCCGGCAAACTGGGACTAGGTACGGCTTACATTCATGGATTCAAATGGGCTATTGACAGAGCTTATGATTTTATATTTGAGATGGATGCTGATCTTTCTCACAATCCCGATGACCTTCCAAGATTATATAAGAGTTGTAGAGAAGACGGAGCTGATCTGGCAATAGGTTCCAGGTACATCACCGGAGTGAATGTAGTGAACTGGCCAATGGGGAGAGTGTTGATGTCTTATTATGCAAGTGCATATGTAAGGATCATAACCGGAATGAAGATTCGTGACACAACTGCCGGATTTAAATGCTACCGAAGAGAAGTACTTGAAACATTAGACCTAAGCAAGATCAAATTTATTGGATATGCATTTCAGATAGAAATGAAATTCACAGTTTGGAAATATGGCTTTAACATCATCGAAGTTCCGATCATTTTTACTGACAGAAGCGAAGGCACTTCTAAAATGAGTAAAGGGATTTTCAAAGAAGCAGTTATTGGTGTGATCATGATAAAGCTGAAAAGTCTCTTCAGGAAATATGAACGTAAACAAATCATAAAGCCTGTTCAGGTATAATGTCAGAAACAACGATCATTAGAAATGCTCAGCTCATAAATGAGGATAGAATTTATTTTTCTGACCTGTTGATAAAGAGTGGTCGCATAGAGAGAATAGATTCAGAGATCGGTCTTAAGTATAAGGCAAATGAGATCAATGGTGATGGCTTAAAATTGATTCCGGGTGCTATTGATGATCAGGTACATTTTAGAGAACCCGGATTAACTCATAAAGGAGAAATTGCGACTGAATCAGCTGCTGCAGTTGCCGGAGGAGTGACCTCTTTTATGGAGATGCCAAATACAGTACCAGCTGCATTAACTCAAACATTACTTGAAGAAAAATATAAAAGGGCTTCTGAATGTAGTCCTGCAAATTATTCTTTCTTCATGGGGGCCTCAAATGATAATCTGGAAGAGGTTCTCAAAACAGATTCATCTCGAGTATGTGGTATAAAAGTTTTTATGGGTTCGTCAACAGGCAACATGCTGGTTGATAATCAGGAAACTTTGGAGCAATTATTTTCAAAGGCGCATATGTTGGTGGCTGCCCATTGCGAAGATGAGGCAACTGTAAGATCAAATTTTAAAGAATACAAGGATAAATATGGCGATAAAGCTACTGCTTCTCTGCATCCATTAATCCGGAATGAAGAAGCATGTTATCTTAGTTCATCCAGAGCTGTGGCACTTGCCAAAAAATATGGAACCCGTTTTCATGTTTTACATATATCAACTGCAAAAGAACTTGAACTTTTTAGCAATGATATTCCTCTTGAGAAAAAACTCATAACTGCCGAAGCCTGCATACATCATTTGTGGTTCAGTGAAGAGGATTACGAAAGCAAAGGCAATCTTATCAAATGGAATCCTGCGATCAAAAAAATATCAGACAGAGATGCAATAAGAGCGGCTGTGAATACTAACAGAATAGATATTATTGCAACGGATCACGCTCCTCATACCTGGGAAGAAAAGCAACTTAATTATTTCGATGCACCATCCGGAGGACCCTTGGTACAGCACTCCATACAAGCAATGTTCGAATTACATGTTCAGGGTGTTTTCAGTTTGGAAAAGATCGTTGAAAAAATAAGTCATGCTCCTGCCAAATTATTCAGAATAAAAGAAAGAGGATTTCTGAGGGAAGGATATCATGCGGATCTGGTATTAGTCGATCCAAATAAACCCCAAAAAGTAAGCAAACAAAATCTCTTGTATAAATGTAAATGGTCTCCTTTTGAAGGACAAACATTTTCAAGTAGTATACATAAAACTTTTGTCAATGGCGAACTTGCTTTTGATGGAGAGAATGTAAATTCGAATGTGAGAGGAATGCGATTAGAATTTGACAGAAGATGAAAAACATTGTTCTCATATTACTTTTCACACTGCTATTTTTGGGGTGTCAAAAGCAACAAGAAGAAGTTATCCCGGTTGGAGTTATAAACTTGGATACAATGTCTATGATCATAGCAGACATGCACATTGTAGAGGCTATTTCGAATTTTAGAGGAATGATAGATTCTCCTGAATCCTCAAAAATTGAAGAGCACTATTCCGCTATTTTTTCAACGTTCAAGATAACTCCGGAAAAATTTAGAAAGAGTTATGATTATTATCTTGAAAAGCCGGAGAGAATGGACAGCGTTTATGTTTTAGTGCTTGAACAATTAAGCAAGACGCAGGCAGAAATAAAAAATGAAGATCCTATTTGATCTTTTTTTGTTCAAGAAATATCCGACAAGTTTCTTTTATACTTTTTGATATAGGAATGAAATTGTAGCTGAGTTTGTTTTTTATTTTTTGATTCTCATATTCCCAAACTCCATTTGCTGATCGTGCCGTTTCTTTTGTAATCAATGGAGAATTACCGGTGATCAAAGCTCGCAATTTTTCCAATCTCCAAATAAGGGATGACATTAACTTCCCTACTCCTATTTTTGGTCTGGGAATATTGAATTCATAATTTATCAAATCGAAAATAGTTCTGAAAGGAAGATTTTCAGAAACCACAATAAACCTCTCATTTTTGATCTCACTCTCCATAAGATCGATCATTACATTTGAGACATCCCGAACATCCACAAAACCCGTTCTGCCATAGGTATAGAACATCAACCCTTTATAAGCCTGACTAAATATCCTGGAAGAATCTTTTTCCCAATCTCCCGGACCCAAAATAATCCCCGGGTTGACCACGATCACATCCAGACCTTCTGCAACTGCACGCCATACCTCAGCTTCAGCAGAATACTTACTTATTGCATAATTGCTATTCTTTCCTTTCCTGGTCCAGGAAGTCTTTTCATTTATCAGCTTAAGTTCATCATCTCTTCCAATAGCTGCTATAGAACTAACATGGCAAAATTTTACTACCCCCATGTCAATTGCAGTATTAAGCACATTAGCTGTTCCCTCAACATTTAAATGCATCATGTGATCCTTAGCAGCCGGATTGAAAGAAACGGTGGCAGCACAATGATAAACATGTAAAATGCCGGTCATGGCTTCTCCTAGACTGATCACATCCAGGATATCACCATAGAACCAATCAATCTCATCAAGCAATTCAGGATTATTTCTAAATGTAGATTCTATAAGAAGCTTACTGGAATTGCTTCTCAACAAAACCCTGCATTTCTTTCCTTGTAGTCTTAAGTCGAGCAAAAGACGAGAACCCAATAGTCCGGTGGCACCAGTGATCAGTATCATACGTTATTTGCAAAGTTAATATTCCAAACCTTAATGAGGCTGTTATAGATAGGATGCTATAGTTATATTTGCAAAAAATTGATCAAAATGAATTTTGTAGAAGAATTGCGCTGGAGAGGTATGTTACATGATATCATGCCCGGGACTGAAGAACAATTAGAGAAAGAAATGACCAGCGGATATATTGGCTTTGACCCAACAGCGGATTCCTTGCATATTGGAAATTTGGTGCAATTGATCTTGTTAAAGCACTTTCAACTAAAAGGGCATAAGCCTTATGCTTTAGTAGGTGGAGCAACCGGGATGGTTGGTGATCCTTCAGGAAAATCGGAAGAGCGCAAATTTCTTGATGAAGAAACTCTCTTGTTCAATCTGAATCAACAAAAGAAACAGATTGAAAAGTTTTTAAATTTTAAAGACGGCGAAAATAAAGCTGAACTGGTAAATAATTACGATTGGTTTAAGGATATGAATATTCTTAGTTTTCTGAGGGATATCGGAAAACATATTACTGTATCCTATATGATGTCAAAAGACTCGGTTCAAAATAGACTACAAAGCGGAATTTCATTTACTGAATTCAGTTATCAGCTGATTCAGGGTTTTGATTACTATTATCTGAATGAGCAAAAGAACTGCAAACTACAAATGGGTGGTTCTGATCAATGGGGTAATATAGTTACGGGTACTGAATTGATCAGAAGAAAATCAGGAAAAGATGCTTTTGCCCTTACTTGTCCTTTGATCACCAAAGCAGATGGTGGAAAGTTTGGCAAATCAGAATCCGGCAATGTTTGGCTGGACCCTGAAAGAACCAGCCCCTATGCATTTTATCAATTTTGGCTAAATACCTCTGATGAGGATGCCAAACGATATATTCGAATCTTTACTTTCCGAGAGCAAACAGAGATCCTG
Source organism: Bacteroidia bacterium (assembly GCA_037969175.1). Lineage (GTDB taxonomy): Bacteria > Bacteroidota > Bacteroidia > AKYH767-A > JBBKVM01 > JBBKWX01. The sequence goes on from JBBKWX010000066.1 coordinate 15,353, forward strand.
GATCTTGAAAAACAACATGAAGCTGCTCCCCATTTAAGAATTTTACAAAAGGCATTAGCAGAAGATATCACG
>JBBKWX010000067.1:0-20024 GCA_037969175.1 Bacteroidia bacterium
GTTTCAGCTTATAGCTATGTGAAAGGCGAATTCCCTGATTTTTCTATTATTGGAGGAAATCCTGGAAGAGTGATCGGTGATACACGTAAACTGGATAAACGATATATTGACCGTAATCCTGAATTAAAGCCAATGTATGAAGCCTGGGCAGGTCCTATCGAATAGCGATATCAGCAAGAAGTATCTTTCTGCTATTGGATTGATCGTGCTTACTTTGGCTATGGTAGCACCCGCTATTCATATTCATCCTGCCTTTCCGAATATCAGACCGGAAGAAATTCTATTGCTTTTTTCATTCCCTCTACTTTTCAATTTCTCCGGAATAACAAAAGATGTAAAGCTTTATCTCTGGCTGACCCTGGCATTTGTCTTGTTTATTTTGTTCGAAATCGGTTATCAAAATCGGAGTGGTATTATCCGGGATTATTTTGAGGCGTTGAAGATCCTGAAATATGCATGGTTTTTTCTCATTTCCTATTTCTTCTTCACGCTGGATAAGTTAAAAAATGTGCTTAAGTACATTTTTGTATTTCTGGTAAGCTTCAATATTGCTCATTATTTCAATTTGTTTGATTTTAATTTGATCATTGAACCAATCTATGCTCCTGATGTTCATCTCAAATTTTTCGGATTAAATACGCTTGGACAACCTGATACAAAACGGCTTTTAGGGACTTTGGGTAATCCGAATAACAATGCAATTCTTTTCCTGTTTTTCATGTGTTTGTTTTCTTTCTCAAAAGAAAGATCGATCCGGGTTCTCTTTTATATTGCTTTTGTTTTTATGCTTGCATGCCAGTCAAGAACAGCTTTGATAGCGAGTTTACCTGTATTGTTTTTACGCTGGTCAACCATGAAAAACTACAAATTGATCAGTAAAGACATATTGGTTTTATTGGCTTCAGCGATTGCTTTTTTCTATTTGGATGCCGCTTATCTGGCAGCCTTGGGTGATACAGGTAAGTTGATGGAAGGTGGGTCTGTAAAAGGAAGATTACAGGTCTGGTCAGAATTATGGGTGATGATAAAACAAAATCCCTGGTTGGGACATGGTCCTAACAAAGATTATTTTTATGATAGAAATATGTACCCGGAAAGTGAGTATATGCTTGCATTATGGCGATATGGCTGGTTGGGCTTTATCTTATTTTTGATTTGGTTATCTTATCCGGTGATAAATTACTTTAAATCTAAATATTTAAATCCTGAATTATTATTTGGAATAAGCTTTTGGATGGTGATCTTAATCAGTTGTATCACTAACAATCCCTTGCAGGAGCCAAGCATTTTACTGATGTTTGCATGCAGTACCGGCTTATTATTCAAAGCTCACTTTGACCGGAAACCTTATGAAAAAGTTATTGCTGGTAGGTAGTTCTTCTATTCATACGTTCAATTATCTTAATCTGATCCGGGATCTGTTCGAAGAAGTTGAAGTGATTTCTGATGGAATTAAAGAGGGTATATCTGAACCAATACACCAGGTGAATTTTTCGTTGAGAAACCCTGTCAATGTTGCAAAGACGATACAACATATCAAGAAAACAATCAATAGATTTAAGCCGGATATAATTCATGTTCATCAGGCTAACAGCTGCGCCTGGCTTACCCTTATCGCTTCTAAAGATTCCGGAATCCCGGTGATCGTTACAGCATGGGGTAGTGATATCTTATTAAATCCGGATAGAAATTTTCTTTTCCGTTCTTTGGTAAAAGTGATTTTGAAAAAAGCGAATGCTTTTACTTCTGATTCTTCTTTTATGGCGGATAAAATGAGAGCATTGTTGCCTGAGAAAAAACTTGATATCACTATTGCGAATTTCGGAATTGAAGAAGGAATAAGTCCCGGAATAAAAGAGGATATAGTATATTCAAACAGACTTCATAAACCGCTTTATCGTATCGATAAGATCATCAAAGCTTTCGACAAGTTTATTGAGCATGATCGATATAAACATTGGAAATTAATTGTAGCTGCTACGGGAGAAGAAACGGATTATCTAAAAGCATTGACTTCTAAACTAGGTTTAACTGAAAAGGTAGAATTCGTTGGTTGGCTTGATAAAATACAAAATCGTGAGTATTATTCAACTGCAAAGATCTACGTAAGTATTCCGGAAAGTGATGCTACAGCTATTAGTCTCCTTGAAGCCATGGCTGCAGGTTGTACCCCGGTATTATCCGATCTTCCGGCAAACAGAGAATGGGTAAAACATGACGAGAATGGAATTATCGTATCTGATCTTGAAGGTGATTTTATTTTTCCTGCAATGAGTTTGGATGCGTCAAAAGTGATCTCTGAAAATACAAGGATCATCTCCGAAAAAGGTACCCGGATGGCCAATAAAGAAAAGTTCAAAACTGCATATTTGAAACTGTTGAAAGTTGAATAACAAAGTCTGTCATATAACTTCAGTACATGCTGCGAACGATATCAGGATCTTTTATCGTGAATGCAGAAGCCTTGTAAAAGCAGGGTTTGACGTGACTCTCATCGCTCCGGGCACAGATGAGGGAATAGTCGATGGAGTCAAGATTATTCCTGTTACAAAATATTCAGGAAGAATGAAGAGAATGTTGATCACTCCGTTACAGATCCTTTTCAAGATTTTAGGTGGTAAATTTAGATTGATTCATTTTCATGACCCGGAATTGATTCCTTTAGGTCTGCTATTAAGACTACTTGGAAAAAAAGTGATCTTTGATATTCATGAAGCAGTAAGTGTTCAGATCCTGGCCAAGACCTGGTTACCATTTCAGCAACAGGTTAGTATCGGATATAGAATATTTGAACGTTTTGCTTGCAGATTTTTTGATGTGGTTCTTGCATTCTCTACTTATGAAGAGATCTATTCAAAGATCAGTACGAGAAAAACAGTAGTACTGAATTTGCCGGATCTTCAAATGTTTGAAGCATTCAGAAATACAGATAGAACTAAATGTGAAAATTCACTTTTCTATATTGGTGGTGTTACAGAAGGCAGGGCTATTTTACCATTGATCCAGGCCATTGAATTGGTTACAAAAGAAATCCCGGATCTTAGATTTTATTGCGTAGGACCTGTTGAATCGGGGCTGATGGAAAAGATTGAGTCACTTCCTTGCTATGTTGGTGTAAAAAAACATATTGAATGGAAGGGGAGAATGGATGTTTTGGAAGGTTATAAATTAAGTACGAACTGCAAAGTTGGAGTATCCTTATTGTTTCCGCAACTTAATTATACACGGGCATTACCAACAAAAATATTTGAATATATGGCAGTAGGCCTGCCATTTATCACTTCAGATTTTCCTTTTTTCCTGGAACAGTTCCAACAGCATAAAGCCGGTGATTTTGTTGATCCAAAGAATGTTCAAGACATTGCTAGAAAATTGATCCGCATGTTAAAAAATGATGAATCATTAAATGAAATGTCAATTAATGGAACAAATGCTGTGAAAGAATTTTATAGTTGGGAAAGCCAATCTGAAAAATTAATTGATCTATATAAAAAGATACTTTGAAGCTCCTCATACTGACACAATATTTTCCTCCGGAAGTTGGTGCTCCGCAAAACCGATTATTTGAACTTGCGGTTAGACTTCAGAAAAAGGACATTGAAGTTAATGTATTGACAGCAATGCCCAATTATCCTGAGATGCAGATCCATAGTGCATACAAAGGGAAATTCTATTGTGCGGAATATATGGAAGGATTGAAAATATTTCGATCATGGATCTTTGTAAGCAAAAGCAAATCCCTGTTACTCCGTCTCCTCAATTATTTTTCATTTGTTTTTACTTCTTTATTCGTGGGTATATTTTGTGCCGGGAAAACTGATTATATCCTATGTGAATCACCTCCTTTGTTTCTTGGGATAACAGCCTGGCTTTTAAAAAAGATAAAAGGTGCAAAATTGATTTTCAATGTTTCGGATCTGTGGCCTGAAAGCGCTGAAAAATTAGGATTAGTTACGAATAGATCTGCTCTGGGATTAGCTACAAAACTGGAAGAATTTTTATATAGAAATTCGGAGATCATAACCGGACAAACACAAGGTATTGTAGAGAATATCAGCAAACGATTTCCTCAGAAACCCGTGCATTGGATACCTAATGGAGTTGATCCCGGTTATTATATGCCCATGCCAATGAATCAGAAGTGGAGAATAGAAATGGGATTTGCGGAAAAGGATCTTGTTTTTCTATATGCCGGTATCGTTGGGCATGCTCAGGGTTTGGAAGTTATTCTTCATAGTGCTCAAATGTTGATCTCCAGGAATCATATACGATTTGTTATTCTGGGAAGTGGCCCGGAAAAAGAAAAATTAGAAGCAATGAAGGAATCATTGCAGCTTCAAAATGTTTACTTTCTTGATCCTGTTACTAAAAAAGAAATGCCCGGAATAATTGCAGGTATTGATATTGCTTTAATTCCATTACGTAAACTTGATCTTTTTCTTGGAGCTATTCCTTCCAAAATATTTGAAAATCTGGCAATGGAAAAGCCGGTATTACTTGGAGTTGAAGGAGAAGCAAAAAAACTGTTCATTGAGGATGGAAAAGCAGGTTTGGCATTTGAACCCGAAAATTTTAACGATCTTAAACACAAAGTTGTATGGTTTGACGAAAATAGAGATCAAATTCATGGAATGGGAATAGTTGGAAGGAAATATGTTTTAGATAACTTTACCAGAGATGCGATTGCTCAAAAACTTGCGAACATCATACACTGAATCCTCTGTTACAACGAAGGATGGAAAGATCAATGCAGAGAGATTAAATCTTATAACTCTTGGTCTGTTTGCATTCATCATTCCCATGAGCCCAGCGTTGGTTCCTCTATTTGCTGTTTTACTTGTTGTAGCCTGGATGCTTAACAAGGGATGGCATATCAGTTTTCGATTTTTCAGATCCAACCCATTGCCTTATTTTTATATGGCCTTATATGGCCTTTATGTACTTGGTATGTTACATACCAATAACATTGCTTTTGGTGCAAAAGATCTTGAAACTAAATTCAGTCTATTACTCTTACCTCTGATCTTGCCGGGGATGAGACTGCATAGGAGCGCATTTGAATCTGTACTTGCATTATTTATTCTTGGATGTTTCTTGAGCTCACTGATCAGTTTAGGGAATGCCATTTATAATTATTCCTTTAATGATGTTGAACGTGTGGGTGCTTATGTCTTTACAGCTGGCAGATTATCTCCTTTGATTCATCCGGGTTATCTTGCCATGTATTTAAATTTTGCGATCGCAGCTTTATACCATCTTCATTTCTTTGGTAAGATGCATCCGCTTACTATCAATAAGAAAACAATGATCTATGGGTTCATTTGGTTTTCATTATTTATCTTCTTACTTGCGTCGAAGGCTGGATTAATAACGCTTTTCATTTCTTCATTTGCTATCATCTTGCAAATGTTAATTGGAAAAAAGTCAAGAAAAATTCCAATAATAATACTGGCTACAATTACCAGCATTTTCTTTATTGCATTCATGACGGTACCTGAATTTGCCAGGAAATTTAAAGAAGTAAAAGAATCAGTTCAACATAGCAAACAGGATGTTTCCACAAACGAGAGTTCTGCTGTACGATTATTAGTTTGGAAAGCTTCAATTAGATTGTTGACAAAAGAACCTCTTATAGGAGTTGGTACCGGCGATGTTAAACAAGCTACACTGGATGAATATGCTACAGAAGGGATGGAGGGAGCTTTAGCACACAAACTAAATTCGCATAATCAATTCTTACAGACGGGTATTGCTATTGGTCTGCCGGGAATGATTGTATTCCTGGGAGGATTAGTAATTGCTATCTTGATTGGATATAGAAGAAAACAAGGCTTATTGGTCGCTTTTGTTGTGATTATTACGATTACAGCTTTAGTTGAGTCCATACTTGAAACACAAGCCGGTGTTGTTTTCTATGCATTCTTTAATTCATTTTTACTGTTCTTGTATAGACCGGTAGATGAACATGAGGATGTCAGAGAGCCTCATTTATTTTAAATACTTTTGAATAAAAATACCATGATACCATTTTCCCCACCACGTATTGATCAAAAAATTATTGATGCAGTAACTGAAGCTTTGTCTTCAGGATGGATCACAACCGGTCCAAGAACAAAATTACTTGAGAAAAAATTAAGTGAATATTGTAATGTCCCTGCTACACTTTGTTTGAATTCTGCCACTGCGGGTCTTGAAATTGTTTTACGTTGGTATGGAGTAGGCCCCGGTGACGAAGTAATTTTACCTGCATATACCTATTCCGCTACAGCAAATGTGATTATTCATTGTGGGGCTACGCCTGTTTTTGTTGATGTTCAGGATGATTTTAATATCGATCCTGCAGAAATAGAGAAGCATATAAATGAGCGTACCAAAGTCATTATGCCGGTAGATTTTGCAGGTATGCCTTGTGATTATAACGAAATCATGAACATGGTTGAAGATGTAGAAATAAAGAAAATCTTTAATCCATCTACGCCTGAACAAAAAAAACTGGGAAGAATTTTAGTATTAGCTGATGCTGCACATTCTATCGGAGCAAAGTATCATGGTAAGAGAACCGGTGGCCTTGCCGACTTCAATGTTTTCTCTTTTCATGCTGTTAAAAATCTGACGACAGCAGAAGGCGGGGCTGTTTGTATAAACTTACCTGATTCATTTGATAATGAAATGATCTATCGTGATCTATGTGTGAAAACACTGCATGGGCAAAACAAAGATGCGCTTGCAAAAACACAAAAAGGAAATTGGAGATATGATATTGTCGAAGCCGGTTATAAAGCAAATATGACAGATATTACTGCAGCGATAGGTCTGGTAGAATTGGAAAGATATGAAGAAGAGATCTTGCCTAAACGAAGACATATTTTTAATTTGTACAAAGAATTACTTTCCAAATTTGTTTGGGCAATCATACCGGAGTTTGATTCAAAAGAAAAGAATTCTTCCTATCATGTTTTTGCATTGAGAATTAAGAATGTAAAAGAAGATATCAGAGATAAAATTATAGCAGGAATTTTTGATAAAGATGTAAGTGTGAATGTGCATTTCATCCCTGTTCCTATGATGAGTTTTTATAAGAATATGGGATATGATATAAGTGACTATCCTAACACATTTGCACTGTATGAAAGTGAGATCTCTCTGCCTGTTTATATTGAGTTAAGCGATGCTCAGGTTCAAACCGTAGTGGATGCTGTTGAATCAGCTTACAACTCTGTGATGGAAATTCAAAATCAGCAAAATAGTCATGCTTAAAAGGATCTTTGATCTCACAGCTTCCATTGTCTTACTTTTGTTGCTCAGTCCGGTATTATTCATGATCTCGATTTGGATATTTCTGGATTCAAATGGTGGAATATTTTATAAACAGAGTAGGGTAGGTAAACTGTCTAAAGATTTTTTTCTTTTCAAATTCAGGACGATGAAAATCGATTCTGATAGCAAAGGTTTGTTGACAGTCGGAAATAGAGACCCCAGGATAACAAGGAGTGGTTATTTCCTCCGGAAATATAAATTGGATGAATTACCACAATTGTTCAATGTTTTTTTGGGTGATATGAGTTTGGTTGGCCCCCGACCGGAGGTGAGAAAATATGTAGATCAGTATACAGATGAACAACTACATGTTTTATCTGTTAAACCAGGAATAACCGATTGGGCTTCAATTGAATATGTCGATGAAAATCAGTTGCTTGCGCAAGCCGAAAATCCTGAAAAATTATATGTTGAGGAAATTATGCCGGCAAAATTGAAACTAAATCTGAAATATATAAATTCTGCCAATTTGATTGAGGATTTAAAAATTCTCTTCATGACAGCATCAAAAATATTTGGCAGGAAAAGGAATTAATCTCCTTGTTTATTCAATTTCTACAAAATAAAAACTAAGAGTTAATTGTGATTTGTCATTTTTGATTTGGAGTGTTGCAATATTGAAAACAGCAATACTTTGCTAAGTTATATCCACTAACTAGCTGACTACAGGAGGTAATGATACTGTCTTGTTTTTTTACCACAGAGAGCTCAGAGTAGAATCATTCTTTTTCAAATAATTTTTCAGCCACACAGAGAACACAGAGAAAATTTCCCGCTGATCCCACAGAGCATTTCAAAATATCAATATTTCTTAATGAATGTTTTTATAGAAATAAACCAAGTTTCCAGTTCCGCAGATCCCGCTGAGAACTCTCTTCAGATATTATATGTGAGATCTGCGGATATGTAAAACATTGGTTAAGATACGGATCCGTATTGCAAATGTAAAAGTGTATTGTACTCTGCGTTTTCAGCGGGAAAAAGAAGAAACGTTTTTACCACTGAGAATATATTCTATGTATCTCGATCAGAATTTGACCTTATCAGTTAAAAATATTTATCAGAAAAAGAAATTAATCTTTTTCGTCCAATACATTTTTTAATTCCTTCAGCTCATTGACTTTCTCTGTGTATCCTAATTTGGAATAAGAATGAATAAGATTACTGAATAGTCTTTTAAGAATTGAAATATCAGAGCATGGAAGATAATATTCGGGTTCCATTTCAAGTTTGATCTGTTTTAGAAATGAATCGATCTCCTTTTTTGAAAAAACTGAACCTTTACTGAATGGATTTATATAAAACAATACTTTTTGCATATCCAATTCTGCAGTAGAGGCTTTATACTCAGCGTCCATATATGCTAAAATAAAATGTTCAGGTAGATTGATCCCATAAATATGAATATTCATACTCTTTGCGATATAACCGTAGAGAATACTCATCATTAATGGATTTCCCTTCTTGGTTTCCAGCACTGTATTGATGAAAGAATTTTGGGGTGCATGAAAATTGGTGGTGTTCCCGCTAAAGCCATGAATATCGAAGAAAACATGGTTCAATACCTTGATCTGTTCTAAAGCTGTCAATCGATCATTCATTTCAATCCACGCATCCCTGCGGATCAAATCGAGTTGTTTCTTTATCAGTGCTTGATCAATATCCGGGTATTGATATCTGGCAACCAACAGACAACCATCGATGATATCTCTATTGGGCTGTATGACCCAATATTTAAGGTCATTGACCAGACTTTCAAACTGAATCCGATGAATAATGTTTTCTATTCTTTCCTGGATCAATGCATCAAAACTACTGCTCCATGCATCTTCGAGAACGGGAATGACTTCAGGGCCCATACTCATGAGCTTATTCTCTATTTCTTTAAAAATAGTACTATCTGTATCATCCAGTAAACTGATTAGTGCTTCCAGTTCTCGTTGATCCATACTTATTGTTTTATTAATAAAAATTCATATTTCCTATCTGATCCCCATCTGCTGCTTCTTTGGACGAGGTACAGTTGATCACCATCAAAAGACATTATAAAGTCATCCTGAACCAAAAGGGAGACATCAAAATCAGACGTTCTGGGTCTATCATCATAAAAATAGATCAGATTTTCTGCGAATTGGTAATTCCCACTTCCTTCAGGAGGTGTCAATTCTTTTTCAGGAGTGATCGCATATCTTTTATCACCTAAATACAATTCGATTTTTCCGGTCTTTATTTCCTGCCCGGGATTTCCAAAGTCACGAGTATAGGTATAGGTTCCTTTGAACAAACCTTCCGGTTTTTTCACCTTTTCTTTTTTACACGAAGAAAAGGTGAAACTGCAAATAAGCAGAAATAAGAATATGTTTTGTACTCGCATTTCGAATCTAAAATTAAGGAATACGACTTCACCAAAACAGAGGCTCGTTTCTTATTTTGCACAGGCCTTTGTTAAAAAAGTATTAGCTTAATTTAAGAAATAATTCGAAGAGAATTGTCAGATTCTGTCAAGAATTGTAAGGATCAAGTTATCCATGGTCTCCACGGCTTTATGAGAATGAGTCTGGTCAATTCGGTTTGCTACTATCGCATTGATGGAGCAGCATTCATGACCAAGGATACGCGCCAGACCATACATAGCACCGGTTTCCATTTCAAAATTGGTGATCCTTTTATCTTCAAATTTAAATTTGTTCAATCTTGAGATAAAATCAGGCATCGCTAATTCACCCCTCAGAACCCTTCCCTGAGGACCATAAAATCCGGAACATGAAGCCGTTATTCCTTGGAACATGCCTTCACTGAATTGTGTTCTCAGCAAGTCCGAACACGCTGTCAGATAAGGTCTGGCAAAACCAAGGTCATTCGGATATGCTTCGCAAAATGCATTATTTATTGCTATTTCTTCAGCCGTTACATCTTGCTTATAATAATTTAAGACCCCGTCTAATCCAAGACCCCATGCAGAAAAGACAAAAGAATCTGCCGGGATGTCAGCCTGTAACGAACCCGAAGTTCCAATTCTGATAAGATGCAATTTTACCAGCTCCTCTTTTACAAATCGAGTCTTTAGATCAATATTTACAAGGGCATCCAACTCATTATATACTATATCAATATTGTCAGTTCCAATTCCGGTCGACATAACAGTAATTCGCTTTCCTTTATAGTAACCGGTATGAGTAACAAATTCTCTTTTTTGTTTTTTTAATTCAATCTTATCAAAAAACTTTGTGACTACGCTAACACGGTCAGGGTCACCAACTGTGATGATCGTATCAGAAATATCTTCCGGTAAAAGGTTCAAATGATATACACTTCCATCATGATTAATAATCAGTTCTGATTTTGGAATTTGCATCATACAAGGCTTTAAGTTAATTTTGCACAAAATAATGAATTTTCACAACCTTGTATGAGCCACTCTAGTAACCACATTCTGGTCCCAATTGATTTTTCAGAACAATCTCTTATTGCTTTAGGGCAATCTTACAACCTTACCCGTTTGAATAAAGCGGATATTGTTCTTCTTTATGTCCTGGATGAAGATTCATCAGCTATGATCTCAGCTTTATTTAAAAGTAAGAGCGAGGCAAAAAAAGAATTTGATGATTCTATGCAAATAAAGTTGAAAGAACTTGCAGAGAAAACCATGGCTGAAGCTGGTATTAAAGTGCATACCAAAATTCGCTATGGAAAAGTGTATGAACAAATAGTCGAAGAGGCTGAAGAATTAAAGCCGATCTTTATTATTATGGGAACCAATGGAAGTGTTGGTTTAAAACGTTTTATTGGCTCAAATGCACTCCGAGTAATAAAAGAAGCCGTTTGTCCGGTAATAACAATTAAGGGTAAGAATCACCGTTTTGGATGCAAAAATATTGTGTTGCCTTTGGATCTGACAAAAGAAACGAAAGAGAAAGTGAATAAAGCTATAGAAATGGCAGGTTATTTTGGTTCAACAATCCGTGTACTAACCGTTTATGCATCAGATGATGAATTTTTAAATAATAAACTTACAAGACAACTTAATCAGGTACAGAGCTTTATAGAAGAAAGAGATATTCCTTGTACGGTAGAGGCGCATAATGGTGAAAATATTGCGAGTGAAGTAGTATCTTACGCAAGTGCAATTGAGGCTGACTTGATCATGATAATGACACAGGAAGAAATGAATTGGACCGATTTATTTATTGGATCTTCTGCACAAGAGGTAATAAACAATTCTGATATCCCTGTCTTAAGTATAAGACCATCAGAGAAAAAAGACATGAGTGTTTTTGTACCATACTGATTATTTAACTTAAAATCCCAGACATTGGAAAAATTTGAGATTCGTAAAATTCTGATCCCGTATGATTTCTCGGAAACTGCGGCACTTGCTTTAGAGCATGGAGTATTTATGGCTAAACTTAACAGAGCCGAAATTATACTTCTACATATCATAGAAACTGTAACATTTACTTCTGCGATAGCGCATGCTTTTACTTCAAAAAATGATTTCGAATCAAAAGTAGAAGAATCAGCTATTGAAAAATTGCAAGAAATTGCTGCGGATATCCATCACAAATCGGGTATCAAAGTACATGTGAAGGCTGAAGTAGGGCGGATCTACAAGAAAATTGTAGAAGTTGCAACGGAGGATAATATTGATCTGGTACTTATGGGAACTCATGGTGTTTCCGGATTCCAGGAATTCTTTATGGGCAGCAATGCTTTTAGAGTTGTTTCAGATGCTCCTTGTCCGGTCATAACTGTTCAAACTCATGCAAAAAAGATAGGATTCAAGGATATTGTACTTCCTATTGACGACTCATTTCCTTCCCGACAGAAAGTTCGTTTTTGTGTCGAAATAGCTGATAAATTCAATGCTGTTGTTCATATTGTTGGCTTAATGACCAGTAAAGATGATGAAGATTTTGAAAGGAAGTTTAAGATCAAAATCGAACAGGTTGAAGAGTATTTGGATAAACATGAAGTAAATCATACTACAAAACTGATCCATACTACTGATCTGGCTGATGCTACCATGAAACATTCTCAGGAACTTGATGCAGATCTGATAGTGATCATGACCGAACAAGAACCAAATATTTCAGGTTTGTTTTTAGGCACTTATGCTCAACAGATTGTTAATCATTCCAAAATCCCTGTTTTAAGTGTTCGACCGGCAGAAATAGATCCCGATAAAATTACGGTTACATTTTAGCTATTACACCTTTCAAAATAGCCTTGTTGGAAGGAACTCATGAAAGCTGAAATAATTGTAATTGGAGATGAAATACTGATTGGTCAGGTTCAGGATACTAATTCAGGTTGGCTTTGCAATGAGCTTAATACCTTAGGTTTTGATGTCAGCCGAATAACTGTTGTGCAGGATCGCTCTGAAGCACTACTTGCAGCTTTGCAAGAAGCTAAGGACAGGTCACCCCTGGTAATTCTTACTGGAGGATTAGGTCCAACAAGAGATGATCTTACAAAAGAAACTTTTTGTTCTTTCTTTAATATTGATCTCCATTTTGATCAGAAGGTATACGATCATCTCTCAGAACTATTGAGAAGTTATGGACGTGATGTTAATTTATTTAATCGGCAACAGGCAGAAGTTCCACGATCAGCAGAAATTTTATTGAATTTTTGTGGTACTGCGCCGGGTTTTTGGATACAGTCGGGTAGTACAATATTTGTTGCTTTGCCGGGGGTGCCTTTTGAAATGAAGGAAATGTTTCAAAAGCAATTGCAACCCAGACTTATAGAGCGATTTAATACTCCATTTAATATCCATAGAACCTTACTCACCGAGGGAATAGCCGAATCAGACCTGGCTGAGTTAATAGAACATTGGGAATTAGCCCTTCCCGGAAATATCCGATTAGCTTATTTGCCAAAACCGGGCACTGTTAGATTGAGGTTGAGTGGTAGTGGGCCTGACAGAGATAAGCTAGGTTTGGCTATTGATCGTGAAATCGAAAGGATATTACCTTTACTTAAACATTATTTCAAAGGATTTGAAACGATACCGGCAGAAGAGGTATTGGGTAAATTATTACGTGATAAAAAACTTACATTAGGTATCGCTGAAAGTTGTACCGGTGGTTACTTATCTCAATTGATAACTCGCATTCCCGGTAGTTCTGATTATTTCCTTGGGGCTTTGATATCATATTCCAATCAAATTAAAACCAGCAAATTGGGAGTTTCTGAATTAGCATTAAATAAGTTTGGTTCAGTGAGTGAGGAAGTAGCAATCGAAATGGCTGAACATGCACGTGATTTTTTCACAAGTGATCTTGGGATTGGCATTACAGGTATTGCCGGACCCGGTGGAGCTACAGCAACTAAACCTATCGGACTCGTATTCATTGCTGTAAGCACAAGTGCAGGGACTACTGTAAACAAATTCAACTTTAGGAACGACCGTTCCGGCAATATTAAAAGATCCGCTAATGCAGGATTAGCGCTTTTGATTCAAGCTGCATTGAAGAGTTGAATCTAATTTTTAATCAATTTTGATCTGTAGGATTTCTTGTTTGATATTACTTCAAGAATATACAATCCCGGGATAACATTTTCAATCCAATCGATCCTTGTGTTTTCTCTTACTTCAATAATTTTGCTCATTATTACTTGCCCGGCTGTAGAATATAGCCTTATTTCATCTATTGAATGGCCATCTTTTGCAAACACATGAAAATAATCATTGCTGGGATTTGGATAAACTAAAAATGGATTCGATTTTTCATTTTGTATGCCCGAAAAGAAAAACAAAACAGAAAGAGAATCATTGAAGATATTTTGATCTAATTTTCGATTGGGATCGCTTGACCAGATCATAAATGAAAATGGAGCATTAACGTCTCTGGCGTAATCTTTTAGTCCATTATATCTGAATATGCCAGTATCACCCGGTGCTAGTGAAAATCCTGAGAATTCCTTGAATTGTCGGGCTTTGAAGCATAGGAATGCAAAACTCAATTCAGCATTCAAAAACAGGGATCGTATCGTATCCTGACCGTTATTAACCACTGAAACATCAATATCCATGTGAACATCAACCAATCCGGGAAGTAAAGGACTTACAGGCGTTAAATAGTAATTGGCAATTGATATGGTTATAGTTGAAGCATCTGTAGTCGACAATTGAATATTTCCATCTTTGTTGGCGGTCTTAATATAACCGGATCTGGATGAATTACTTTCCTGCCAACCTGCAAAGATGATTTTATCTTGATCAAAAGACAGATCCAGTGTTTGGGATCCTGGTATTCCTATCTGGTTAATCGAAATGAATGAAAATGTTTCATCAATAGTCAATAATTGAGTAGGGGTGTTGATTCCGGTATTACCCAAAATCCAAATTCTGTTGCTGTCGACCTCAAATTCATTTGAATTATTGATCCAGGGAGCCAAATCAACAGAGTCAATCAGATTGAGGAATGCATCAAGTCTATACAATATATTATTACTCAAAGCATTAACTCTTCCTGTTGGATCAAGTATGGTTTTTTGAACAGGAAAATCAAAAGGTCTGCTAAATTGGAGGAAGCCCAAACTATCTGTTCTCGACAATCCATTTGTAGTAGCAAGTACGAAATCTCCACCTTGAATCATTACCATGGAATTGATCCAACCATCTGCAGGAGTCCGGGTCCACAAACTATCACCTGTACCGGATAATTTAAATAACAGGCTATCCCTTGAAATTATCAGCCCATTATCTTCTGCTTCTATTATACAATTATATTTGCCACTGAGTGGATTCATACTTTCTGACCATATATAGGTCCACTCAGTATTACCACTAAGATCGATCTTTCTTACAAAGGATGCATCAGGACCCGCATCACAGCTTAATAAGTTTCCAATTACTGCTATTCCGTTATCTTCTGTACTAATCATCGATTTGACCTTGCCTTCTTCCAGCCCTGTCTGTAGGACGGTATTACTCCATATGATATGTCCGGTGCTGTCAACCATACAGATCCAGGGTGGCGATGAAGCCTGATCAAAACGCTTATAGTATCCTCCCAAAAACCAACCGGATTGGCCATCAGATAAGACCCGGCTAATCCCGGTATCAAAGCCTATTCGATAGGTTTTTTCAAGAGATTGTGAAAAACCGGTGAAGAGAGAACAGCAAACAATTAAGAACAATAATAAACGCCTCATTTCTAATTCCGAATAATAGTTTTCGGTTAAATTTATATGTTAAACTAATTAATTGCAATTAATGACAAAGAAACGGGCTAAAAAAACAATTATTGAAAATATTTTTAACATTTTACTGTTTATAAATTTCAAAGCTATATCCATAGTGGGTTTTAATGATTTTGAATAATTTATTTGTTTAATTCAGAATTATCGCGATATTTGCACTCCCAAAATCTAAGGTAATGGCACGAGTTTGTGATTTAACAGGTAAGAAAGCGCTAATAGGAAACAAAGTTTCCCATTCGAATATCAAGACAAAGAGAAAATTTCTCCCAAATCTTAAGACTAAGAGATTTTTTGTTCCGGAACTGGGCGAATGGATCACGTTAAAAGTGAGTACATCAGCTTTACGTACCATTGATAAAAAAGGTATTGGTGCATGCATAAATCGTTATATAAAAGAAGGACGCATCTAATTAATTGGCCTCCTTGCAAAACATACATAACGTGAGGAAAGCTATATTAACAATCATATTATTTTGCGTTAGTGTCATCACTTTCGCACAAGATCCGGCAAAATTTGTCTATGACAAGGATTTGCCGGATCGTTCATTTCATGCAGAGCGTAGGGACGCATTGCGTAAAATGCTTCCTGAAAATTCAGTTGCAGTTTTTTTTGCGAACCCCATCCGCAATAGATCAAATGATGTAGATTTTGATTATCATCAGGATCCTAATTTCTATTATTTTACAGGATTTACTGAGCCCAACTCTATGATCTTCATCTTTAAGGATCAGATTGATCTAAAAGGAGAAAAAACAAATGAAGTCATGTTTGTGCCTAATAGAGACCCCGCTTCTGAACAGTGGTATGGAAGGCGATTTGGAAAAGATGGAGTTCAAAGCATCTTAGGTATAAATCAAGTCTTTCTGAATACAGATTATCCAATAGAAGGCTTCGATCTAAAGAAAATGGATAAGGTCCTGATTATCGGCATACCCCAGGGGATGACGGATAAGAAGAATGATAAAGCCGAATTGAATGACATGGTTGAGCAATTTAAATTTGCAACCAACTTCCCCGGTCCTGCTGTCAATACTACCTTGTTAAAAGATCTTATGCAGGATTTACGAGGCATAAAAACAGATGTTGAAATAAGCTTATTAAGAAAAGCGATAGATATCACCGTTGAAGCTCAAATTGAACTGATCAAGAATCAAAAACCGGGGATGAAGGAATACGAATCTCAGGCTATCATAGAATATGTGTTCAAGAAGAATGGCGCGAAACATCCCGGATTTCCATCTATTATTGGATCCGGCGAAAATTCATGTATACTGCATTATAATCACGGAAGACGTGAAACAGGTCCAAATGACCTATTAGTTTGTGATGTGGGAGCTGAATATCATGGCTATACAGCAGATGTTACTAGAACATTTCCCGTAAATGGAAAATTCAGTCCGGAGCAAAGAAATATATATGAGATCGTATTAAGAGCTCAAGAGGCTGGAATTACGGCATGTAAACCCGGAGTGTCCTTCTACGAACCACACCGTATCGCAACCGAGATCATTGCTCAAGGCTTGTTTGACCTGGGAATTCTGAAGGATAAAGACGAAGTTCGAAAATATTTTATGCATGGAACTAGCCATCATTTGGGCTTAGATGTTCATGATCTTGGGCGGAAAGGTGACTTGAAGGCAGGGATGGTAATTACTGTCGAACCCGGGATCTATATCTCGGAAGGCTCTGATTGTGACCCTAAATGGTGGAACATTGGGGTAAGAATCGAAGATGACATTTTGATTCTTGCAACTGGATATGAGAACTTGTCAATACGGGCTCCCAGGAGTATTTCTGTGATAGAAACGATGATGTCGAAGAGCAACATGAATATTAAAGGGAAATAATCTCGATTTTAGTAGGATAATAGTAAAAACATTTTTAAATTTGCAGCCCGTTAAAAAGGATTAACACCATGGCTAAGAAAGGCAACAGGGTTCAGGTTATCCTCGAATGCACTGAACATAAAGAGAGTGGTAAACCAGGTACTTCAAGGTACATTACCACTAAGAACAAGAAAAATACACCGGATCGTATGGAGATCAAGAAGTATAACTCCATATTGAAGAAAGTGACTGTACATAAAGAAATTAAATAAGGATAGAGCATGGCTAAGAAAGTAGTTGCTACCCTGAAGTCAGGAAAAGGAAAAGAATTCTCAAGAGTTATCAAGATGGTTAAAAATCCTGAGAACGGAGCATATTCATTCCGCGAAGAAATCGTTCACAACGATCATATTAAGGACTTTTTCACTACGAAAGAATCCTAATATTTTTCCTATGATATATTCTGAGCTTCCTCCGTTTAATGGGGGAAGCTTTTTATATTTATAATATCTTTACCAATACGTATTTATGGCCCTTTTTGGTTTATTTTCAAAAGAGAAAAAAGAGAGTCTTGACAAAGGCTTGGAGAAAACACGTGAAAATGTTTTTGGAAGAATGGCACGTGCAGTTGCCGGTAAAACAGAAGTAGATGATGATGTATTGGATAATCTGGAAGAAGTGCTTGTAAGCTCTGACGTTGGAGTCCAAACTACATTAAAGATCATAGACAGGATCCAAAAAAGAGTGGCAAGGGATAAATTCCTGACTACTAAAGAACTTAATTCTATATTGAAAGAAGAGATCGTAGAACTTCTTATGGAAAACAGATCCGTTGATCAGGCGAATTTTGATATTCCCTCGTTGAATGGAGAACCCTACGTGATCATGGTTGTTGGCGTAAACGGAGTAGGAAAGACGACCACAATTGGAAAATTGGCTAATCAATTCAAAGCTGCAGGAAAAAATGTAGTTATTGGTGCAGCTGACACTTTTCGTGCTGCAGCAGTAGACCAGTTGAAAATATGGGCTGACAGAGCCGGAGTAACCCTGGTTTCACAAGGTATGGGTGCAGATCCTGCATCTGTCGCATTTGACACATTGAAATCAGCAAAAGCCTCTAATGCAGACATTGTTATTATTGATACTGCAGGCAGATTACACAATAAAGTAAATCTGATGAATGAACTGTCTAAGATCAAACGTGTGATGGAAAAAGTTATCCCAAATGCTCCCCATGAAGTTTTGTTGGTATTGGATGCATCAACGGGCCAAAATGCAATAGAACAAGCAAAGCAATTTACTGCTACAACAGAAGTGACAGCACTTGCGTTGACTAAATTGGATGGAACAGCAAAGGGTGGGGTAGTGATTGGGATCTCTGATCAATTCAAGATTCCTGTAAAATATATAGGGGTAGGAGAAAAAGTTGAAGATCTTCAGGTTTTTAATCGCAAGGAATTTGTTGATGCCCTTTTTCAACTGAATTAAAGTAGAATATCAATTTCCCTAGAGTACATGTTGTCGAATAGATTTGTTTGTCAATTTTATATCGAACAGCAATTCTAGCAATTAAGAATTAAATAATATTTATACCGCAGAATTTGTCTGCTTAAGGAAAATAATATTGAAAACGAAATCATTAAAACCTAACAGAATAAATGTGATCACGCTTGGTTGTTCCAAGAATATAGTGGATTCAGAAGTGATGATGGGTCAACTTCTGGCAAATGATTTTGACGTAGTTCATGAAGCTTCGAGAAACAAAGTGAATGATATTGTTATCATCAATACCTGTGGTTTCATTGATAATGCAAAACAGGAATCGATTGATACTATTTTAACCTATGCGAAGGCTAAAGAAAAAGGTAAGATCTCAAAACTTATAGTAACCGGATGTTTATCAGAAAGGTATAAGCCTGATCTGGAGAAGGAGATCACAAATGTAGACGCATATTTTGGAACGCGAGATCTGCCATTGTTATTAAAAACTCTTGGCGCCGATTACAAACATGAGTTGGTTGGAGAAAGAATGCTTACTACTCCACGCCATTTTGCATACATGAAGATCTCTGAAGGCTGCGACAGACCTTGTTCTTTCTGTGCAATTCCATTGATGAGAGGTGAACATATCAGTAAGCCTATTGAAAAGTTAGTTGAAGAAGCAAAACATTTGGCTTCCAAAGGAACTCGTGAAATAATGCTTATCGCTCAGGATCTGACTTACTACGGTTTGGATATTTACAAGAAGAGAAATCTTGCTGAACTTCTTGAGAAACTGAGTGAAGTAGAAGGTATAGAATGGATCAGATTACATTATGCTTTTCCTTCCGGTTTCCCGCTCGAAGTTCTTGATGTAATGAATTCGAAAAAGAATATTTGCAATTATTTGGATATGCCATTACAACATATTTCTGATGACTTGCTTAAATCCATGCGAAGAGGTACTACGCGAAAAAAGACTACAGAACTTGTAAAAACTATCAGGGAAAAAGTACCCGGTCTGGCCTTACGTACAACTTTGATCACAGGTTATCCCGGTGAAACAGACGCACAATTTGAGGAAATGCTGAAATGGGTCGAAGAGACTCGTTTCGACAGGTTAGGCGTTTTCCCTTATTCGCATGAAGAGAATACACACGCATATAACCTGGTAGACGATGTTCCTCAGG
>JBBKWX010000068.1:0-12327 GCA_037969175.1 Bacteroidia bacterium
TGGATTAACGGATAATTGAACTGCTTCAAATACATCACGACCGGCCAAATCAATGGCTGTTGCCAATTTGAAAGTCAGTGGAATATTAGCCTTATCGGCAGAGATGAGCGCTTTAATAACATTGTTTACATGACCTCCTGCCAGAAAGTGAGTTTCCATTTCATTTGCAGTTACGTTTAGGCCAGCTTTAGTGCTTATGATTAGTGCATTAACAATCACAGAAGGAGGAACTTTCCTGATACGCATCAAAATAAGGTCTAGTATTGAGATCTTAACTCCGGAAAAAACAGCTGTTATCCACAGGTTGACCGGAATGAAATACAAGAACAAGAACAAGAGCATTATGCCCCCAAACAAAAACAATAAGATTACACCAATTTCCATATCAATCAATTTTAGATTTTACAATTATAGTATTGCCTGAAATACTCACAACAATAACTTTTGTGTTTTGAGGAAGCATCTCACCTGCTGTACGCGCTTCATATCTTTTGTCATTCAGCTCCACAGTACCCATAGGTCTAAGAGCTGAAAGTGATATTCCTTCATCAGCAACATGAACATCCAGAGAAAAATCATTAGATGCTCTGCTATCAATTGCAGATTTGAGCGAGAAACGATTCCATGCTCCGGATCGCATTGCATAAACGACAGCAAGGATTGTTGCAGCAGCAGATATTACCAATGACCAGTGACCTGCCACTGTGCCAAAATCGGCATACATCCACATGACCCCTCCTATGATGAGAACAAGCCCGGCACCTCCTACAACAGTAGTTCCGGGAACAACCAGTACCTCAAGCACAATGAGGATAATTCCAATAAGAATACAAGAAACAATAAGGGTAAGCAGCATATTAATTTATTACAATCCAAAGATATCTAAAATATCAGGGTTTGTAATACTTAAGTGCTTCAGGTAAAAATTCTTTTATATTATTGATACGGGTTTGATCGCTGGGATGTGTACTTAAAAATTCAGGTACTGAGGGACCACCTGCACTGGACATTCTTTCCCAAACAGCAGACGCCTCTCGGGGATCATAGCCGGCCATGGCCATAAATATCATTCCCATCTGATCTGCCTCTGTTTCGTGTAATCGACTAAAAGGAAGAATTGCACCTACTGTAGTGCTTAGTCCATAGGCTGTTGAAAACAAAGCTCTGGTTTGAGCGCTTTTTTCTGATAATGCAACATCCAAAGCAACACCTCCCATTTGAGTAATAAGCCCCTGACTCATTCTCTCATTACCATGTCTGGCAACAGCATGCGCTATTTCATGTCCCATGACAAATGCCAAACCGGCTTCTGTTTTTGTAAGTGGTAACAAGCCTGAATATACAACCACTTTTCCTCCCGGCATGCACCAGGCGTTAGGCGTATTATTATTTACCAAATTAAACTCCCATTTATAACCTTCTATACGTTTGGAATTATTGGTTTGCTTCATATACTTGATCACGGAAGTGGAAATCTTGGCTCCAATATTTCGAACCATTTCTGCTTCCGGATTTGAAGTCGGAATAGGAGGATTTTGTGCAAGAAAAGACTTATACTCGGTAAGACTCATACCTATAAGTGTGCTTTCAGGTAACATATTTATTTGCTTTCTTCCTGAAAGTGGAACTGTTGAACATGCAATCAGCACTGAAGCAACGACGCAAAATGATAATAATTTTCTCAAATTCATAATTAATCGATTGTAGCTGAAAGTCCTCTGTCCAGTAGAGCTTCACAGCAGGGTCTTAACTCTTTATAACTTCCGGTTTTAACTGAACATTTCCCGTTGTAATGTATGATAAACGTGCATTGCTCGGCCTGTAAGGTATCATGTTCACACACATCTATCAATGATTCGATCACATGTTCAAACGTATTTACATCATCATTGAATACAACAAGATGATTCTCATTGGCCTCTTTGACGAGTTCTTCCTTAACGGATTCCGGCTTATGAATGGTTTTTTCGGACATCAGATTATTTTTCTACAAAAACGATTCCAAAGTATTTCTAAGGTACGATTAATCTTCCACATCTTTATTGCGTTTTGCAAAGCTGAGTCGCTTTTCTTCTCCACGCAGTAATCGTTCAATATTTTTTTGATGGGTAACAAGGATCAATATGGTTACAAACATGCCAAAAATATTGATCGCAACTACAGTATTTGAATAGCCCAACATAATGATGATGGGGAATGCTATACCGGTCAGCATTGAACTTAATGAGACGAAACGTGTGGTAAATAACAGTACGATAAAAATTGCCATACACCAAAGTGCAGCATCCAAATGGACCGCCAAAATGATCCCGAGTAAAGTTGCTACTCCTTTACCACCCCTAAAACCAACATAAACCGGAAAAATATGACCTATCAAGGCAGCGACAGATAAGCCAAGCTGCAAATTATGAAATTGTGCTGTAGCGATCTGAAATTCTCCGAAAGCCCAGCCTAATTTCACTGCGATCCACCCCTTGAAGATATCAATGAGCAGTACCGGGATCCCTGCCTTTACACCAAGTACCCTGAATGTATTTGTAGCTCCTGAATTACCACTGCCATATTCACGTACATCAATACCATACATGGCCTGACCTATCCATACAGCTGAAGGAATTGAGCCAAGCAAATAAGCCAGAATAAGTGCAACTATTGATTCAAAGGATATCATAAGCTAACGTCCAAAAGTATCATTCTTCTGTCGTATTGACAATCTTACGTAAAAAATCGTTCTTTCTACGCTCAGTTGACAACATATATTGATACTGTTGGCCATTATTCTTTACATCCTGAACCTTTTTATCAGGTTTTAGTTCCCGGATAATGCTGTTGAATTTATCATCAGAAGAAACAGCCTGCATCACACCTCTGGAATACGAGAAGAAATACCAGGTTTGAGCATCGGCTTCAAGATAGATATTCAATACATCACCACTTCTCTTCTTTTGTAATTCAATTTGTCCACCCAGCTTTCTGTTGACAGGAATCTTATTGATCATACCTACGCTGATCGGGCCGCCGGAAACAAAGGCCTTTCTTCTTGCATCCCAGGTAAGGGAAACATCTGTCAAGAAAAGGGAAGCCTGCATATCTGACGGTAGCTTTTTGATAGCTCCATACAAACTCATCTCCTGTACATACTTATCTGCAGATTCCTTTTCTACAATTGCTCTCAGGGCTTTATCAAATTCAGGTCTTGCATCATTGCTGGGCTCCAGCTTTGGCAATAACAAGATCGATTCCGACATTTGTTTGAAGGCATCATCACTAAAAAAGAAATCAATCATACTGATCATTCGTACTGCACTCGAATCATTATTCAGGTTATAGGATATAGATCCGGCAGATCTCATATTTACTTGGCCAAGTCCTGATCCAATACCTATTCTGCCTTCTGCAGTGATAACACAACGTGTTTCATTCAATGTCAAAACATTATTCACTGAATCTTTACTTACAGGTTCTATGATATAACTATTGAACGTTTTATCATATCTCAATGAGCCTGTAGCGCGGAACAACTCATTGTCCGCAGTATTACTGATCTTATTCAGAAATGCAGGATATACTCCCAGGGTATCGTCAGAGAAATAAATTCCAGCATATAAATTCTCGTTACTTTCTGACTTTGCATTTGCGATCGGAATGGCTATAACTGAAGGATCAAGTTCTGAGTCAAATCCAAACCAGGTCTTTTTAACATTCTCACAAGTTGGATCAATCCCTGCAAATCCTTTAAAGAATAAATTCTTTCTGGGAGCGGTCAATGTAACCGTTCCTTTATATTTAAATTTCGGATTCAGCATGAAAGATTCCTTTTCCGTTATCAATCCGGAAGCTACAGTTTGCAAACTATCATTTACTTTCACGCTTGTCATCTTGATGATCTGTTTTCCTCCTCCTTCATCTACAAAAGTGTAATCAGCAGAACCGGAATAACTTTTTCTTCCGAAAATATCTATGGAGGCGTTTAATAATGTATGGAACTTGCTACTTGTATTTGCCACTACCACTGCATCCTGAAGACGTCTGATCTTTGCACCTTTGTCGATGATGATTTCTCCCTTATCCGGAGTAATGGCTGCATCAGCAACTAAGATCTGTTTAACTTTTTCTGTTTTTATGATATATTCATCCAGTCTGTAAACAGCTTTGGGAGCGAAAAACCTCAGTGAATCCTGGGTAGGATGTATGGAAACAAATTCAGATCCGATCTCTGATTTTCCAGCTAATTGAGTGGTTGATGTCAATTCAATTTCCTTCTTATCCATCAACCATTTCACTTCATCTATATAACAGATATACTGATTTACGGGGAAGGTCACATAAGAGCCTCCACCATTGGATTTGAACTCCCCTATTCGCTTCGCCAGATCAACATTTGCTTTTACATTTTTTGTAGAAAAAGCAAGGTTTTGTGATCCTTCTTCTCTTAGTTTAAAGTCGGAAGTATCCGCTCCGAAATTATTTGGTTTGAAGACAAAATCATTTGATGCCAGATCAGCTTGCCCAAAACCTACAATACCCGTTCCTCCCAATCTTGATGGAGTAAGCACCAGGTTACCGGTCAGCAAAGCTTGTCCATCATACATCTGCATTGGATCTTTTTTCTGATACACATACATTTTATCCTTGTATGGTTCCCAATGTGCATATACCTCTTTTGCTTTTACAGAAGGGAATTCAACTCCTTTTACATTCTCCTTTTTGATTGAAAAATCTTTTGCACTGGCATTCATTGAATCCGGAAAAAAGAATAATTCATCAGAGACTAAATTAGAAGACAAATAAGCTAGATCTCCTTTCCCTTTCAAGCCTTCATTACTAAGTTTGATCGTTTTTGCAAAATTCCCTTTGCCTCCATAGGTAGCAAGACCTGTTGGAACAGTCTGACGAATGAATCCAAGCGAATAATCATTTTGAACTGTAAGTTGTTCTTTGATATCCGGGAAGATACCTGCAGATACAAAGTTACCTTGAAAAACCAAACCCTCTTTTGTCAACTCATCAAGACTATCCACCGTAAAGGGTTCCAAGTTGAAATAAAATTTATCTTTTTGATAAACACCCCCGTGAATTTCAGCATTATCATAATAAACAAATGATTCTTTTTTTGAATTAAAAACAGGATAATGTGCACCGGATAATCGGCCTGACTTACTCAAAGGATGATCAATCAGAAGATCACCTGTCATGTTTTGTAAGACACTCTTAACTGTTACCAGAGCAACTCTTCCATTCTCATCCGGTTTGCCCATTGGAACTTTCATCCTCACTGAATCTACATTTGCAAGATCGAACTTGAAGCCGTCGTAATCGAATCTGAAATCCTTTCCATAGATATCAAACCTACCTGCTTTAACCCTTCCTGAAAATGTAAAATCACGGTTCTTTCCAATGACAAGTTCCTGATTGGTAGGCACGATAAATACATTTTGAGAATCGCTTAACTGAACTTGTGAAACTCCACGCACTTTCAGATCAAAATTCAACAAATTCAAAGTTGCATTTGACTGACCCGAGATGACAGAATTAATTGCTATGATGTCATAATCCGTTTTGCCGGCTTTGGCTGTCAGATAATAAGAAAGTCTGTCTCTGATGATGGCCTTTTCTTCATCAGAGATGTAAGTGACAAAACCCTGAGTTGATAATGTGATGAGCAAAGATTTAATTTCCGATACCGGGAACTTCATATAAGCTGCAAGATCTTCAGCATAGATCACTTTCGTTTGATATTTTTCTGCGAATTGTTTGATCGTATATAAAGGATTTACCGTTGACATTCCTTGAATACGCATGAATCGTTGGTCATTGAACAGGTTTGCTGATTCCAGCGTCATCTGACTTTGACCGGCTCCGCTGATCATCTTTATATCGATCAATGGATCGTCAATTTTCCAATACAATCCTTCGCCGTAAATATCCATTTGATGATACGAATCGAAATACGGAATGATTGTTCTATTATCTCCATTTATCATGGAGACTTCTCTGGCTTCTACGATATATTTGAAGTTTAACCCGGGATGATAAATTGAATCATTTTCAAATTTGATCGTGACAGACGCATTTTCAGAAGTGATTCGGTCGGGACGGATGATAAAACTTTTTGATCCCACCAACATGAAAGGTTTGTTATTCCTGGAAAAATATAATTGAGCATCCTGATCTTTATTACCTGATCCAATGATCTTGTTTCCCCACATTGAAAATCCACCACGATAGTTTACATCCTTTTGAATATCTTTTATATCAAGATTGATATCATACGAATCAAACTTAGGATAGGAGGCATTTTCAGGACCGGCATTCGACATCAACTTTTCTTGCAACTTACCCAGAAGTGGTTTTGCATACACTCCTTTATTATTCAGTTGAACTGAATCCGCAGTGAATTCAGATGCCGTCATCTTTATTGAATAATTACGCAATTCGGCATAAGCTATTGACTCATCAATACCTGCACGTGTCCAAAGAATTTTCCCTTTACTGCCATAAAATTGATTTTCTACAGGATACAATGTTCCTGAAGTATTGAAAATGATAGTGCTATCACCTTTAGATCGGCACACTAAATTGAGAGATGCAAATCTC
Source organism: Bacteroidia bacterium (assembly GCA_037969175.1). Taxonomy (GTDB): domain Bacteria; phylum Bacteroidota; class Bacteroidia; order AKYH767-A; family JBBKVM01; genus JBBKWX01. The sequence goes on from JBBKWX010000068.1 coordinate 6,598, forward strand.
ACAAAGGGAACAGAATCATATCCTATTTCAAAATTTGGTGAGGTACTTTGCCAGTGCGTAGCAGGACTTTGGTACAAAGTATTCGTTGCAAAAAGATCATCACACGCTTTCATATACGTTGCGAAATCTTTATTTCTACCCTGCAGTAATTTTTCAAGACTCACATGCCATCCTTTAAACAATGCATCATCCCGGTTTGAATTAACAAAAGCAATAATGGCTGCAACATAGGCTTTGAAATCAGGAAAGGCTTTCATCCTTTTTTTCAACATTCCATTTGACATGTCCAAAATAGTCTGTTGCTGAGAAGCTGTTAACTTTCCACCGTTCCAAATAGGTGAAAAATCTTTTATGATCTCCGATGCTTCTTTTTTATTCGACTCTCCAAAAAATCCTTCTAATTCATTGAGATATTTTGTAGGATCATTTGAGAAATTCTTTAGACTTTGAGCATAACCCGAAGTATTAAATAGAGAAAAACTTATAAGCAGAAAGAGAATCCGCAATGAGGCAGGAGTCATGAATTTCAAATTTAAGAATGGATTGCTAATTTACAGAAATCACTGCCAAAGCAGAGAAAAGCTTAGTTAAGTTATTAACAGAAGAAAACAGTAGAAATTGTGAAAAATCAGATTTTATTGAGTGTCAATACCACCCAGGAATTTCTACATTGAAAATCTAGCTTACTGAAGCCATGGGTCTTAGCCTTATCCAGAATCATTTCAATGTCGGTTTCCAAAAATCCACTTAAAATTATTTTCCCTCCATTTTTCACCGCTGGAGCATATAAATGAAAATCATTCAGAATGATATTTCTGTTTATGTTAGCGATGAAGAGATCGAATTGTTTATCCTTCAACGCTGTTGCATCAGCCATCACAGCATCCTCCGTATTCAAATTATTATGCTCAAAATTTAATTTTGCATTTTTGGCTGCCCATTCATCATTATCGAAAGCAAAAACCGAAGCAGCGCCTTTCATTGCAGCATATATTGCAAGCACTCCGCTTCCACAACCTGCATCCGCAACATCCAGATCTTTCAGATCCATGCGTCCTAACTCTTCAAGGATCTGTCCTGTGGTATCGTGATGCCCCGTTCCAAACGCCATTCCCGGCTCGATGATTATTTCTGTCTTGAATGAAGGATCGGGTGTATGAAATGGTGCTCTGACACGTATTCCTGACTCAGGGAATTCGACAGCCGGATAAGACTTTTCCCATGCTTCATTCCAGTTCTTATCCTCAAGCAACTCTTCTTTTATTTCCGGTGGATGTTGCCATTCAATCGCAAAAACAATTTCAGAAAGTCTTACTTTGTCGAACAAATCTTTATCGATATAGGCATCTAAACCACTTTGTTTTTCTTCGAATGAATCATAACCGATCTCCGCAAGAAAAGCAATCAGCAATTCATTGTGTTTATCACCTTCCGAATGCAGAATACTTATTTTCTTATATCGAATGCTCATGAATTTGCAAGTGTTATAGCCATATCAATAAAGTCTCTTGATTTCAAGCTGGCTCCTCCTATCAATCCTCCATCAATATTTTTACAAGCAAATAAACCCTCAGCGTTAGTAGGATTACATGATCCTCCATATAAAAGCGGAATATCATTACCCTGCTCTCCCCAAAGCTCCAGCAATTGATTGCGAATAAAATCATGCATCTCGCCGGCTTGTTCAGGTGAGGCCGTTTTACCTGTGCCAATGGCCCATATAGGCTCATAGGCAATGATAAAATTAGTACGATCAGATTCAGGAATTTCTTTTAATACTTTTCTGATCTGAGAACTTACAATATCCTCTTGTTTTCCTGACTCACGTTCGTCTAGTTTCTCACCAACACACAGGATGATCTTCAAATCTGCTTCCAAAGTGGTCAAACATTTCTCCCTGATCAATTCATCTGTTTCTCCAAAAAAGCCTCTTCTTTCCGAATGGCCAAGTATCACACCTGAAGCTCCTGTTGAAGCAACCATTTCAGCACTTATTTCACCCGTGAAAGCACCATTTTTTTCCTGATGAATATTCTGAGCAGCAATAACGATCGATGGGGTTTCGGCTGCCAGTCTGGCAACTGATACCAGATGTATGAATGGAGGTGCCATCCACAATTCCACATTCCCTCTCAGCTCATCTTTATACATATGTACCACTTCGGAAGCTAGTTTATGACCTGCTTCTAAAGTGTTATTCATTTTCCAGTTACCGGCAATAATTTTCTTTCTCATAATATTAAGATTCGACCCTCACCCTTGGATCAAGATAACCGTACAGGATATCAACCAGGATATTGATCAGAACAAAAACAGCTGCAATAAAGAGTACCGATCCCATGACCACAGGGAAATCATATTTCTCCAATGCATCAACCAATGTCTTTCCAACTCCTTTCCAACCAAAGATATATTCAACAAATACTGCTCCTGCCAATAGTGAACCCAACCAACCAGAAATCGTCGTAAGAACCGGATTCAATGCATTCCTTAGTGCATGCTTAAGCAGGATCGCTTTTTTTGATAATCCCTTTGCTCTTGCAGTACGGATATAGTCTTTTGAAACCACATCTATCATTGAATTTCTTGTCAGTTGGACTATGACGCTGAGCGGTCTCAGTCCCAATGTGAGCGTAGGTAAAATCAGATTTTTAAGCTGTAAAATTTCGCCCTCAAACGGACTGAGATAATATAAACTTCCGGTCATATTTAATCCGGTATAGTCGCTCAATACATATCCAAAGATCCAGGCAATTAAGATCCCTGCAAAGAATGAAGGGACCGACATTCCCAATATCGCAAATAACATACTGGAGTGATCTGCTGCTTTGTTTCTGTATAATGCTGCAACAATTCCTAAAATTATCCCAAAAAATGAAGCGAAAAGTAAGGAAGAAACAGCAAGAATAGCCGTTCCGGGCAAGGCATCTGCAAGCATCGAAGAAACCGTTCTTCCGGTTTGATATGACCTTCTGAGATAAGGTTTTTTTATGTAAATCCCTTTACCAGCACTGCTCCCAATGATCTTGTAGATGGATCCATAACGCAGTGAATCTGCATTCCATGCCCGCTTTTCCGGGTCATTATCATGCCATGAAACAGGGCTTAGATCATTTAAGTACAATAGGTATTGAACTGGCAAGGATTTATCCAGACCTAATTCTTTGTTGATGGCTTCAACAGATGAGACATCTGCTCGTTGTCCCAACATCATCCTTGCAGGATCGCCCGGTAAAACATTGAACAAAAGAAAAACTATCGTAATAACGCCGAGCATTACCCAAAAACCGGAATACAAACGATGCAGGATAAATTTCAGCATTTTATTGATGCTTATTTAGTCATGTATTTCGCTGCAATATCTTCAAATGAAGGGATATCATTGGCATGCCACTTCATCAAAATAGTGCCGTTATGAAGCAAGACCAAACCCGGATTAGAACGAATGATCGTTTTGAGCATCGTGCCATCCGCAAACCAAATATCATAGAAAATTTGATTCTCATGACGGAAAATATCTGCCTCTGTAGCAATCGTTGAAGTCAATCCATAAAATGGAATTCCTTTTTCTTTTGCATCAGCTGCTAGTCCATTTAATCTTGAAACAGCTTTCAGATCATATTTAGATAGATCATAAGATATGCTCAGGAATAAATAATTCTCCTCTTCTACAATATCGGCCGTATGATCTGTACCATCTTCATCTGTGATCACAAAATCATGAATGGGTGGCTTATACCCTGCAGTGACCAATACACTTTTGGTATCCTTCCAAACCCAGGTAGAATCGTCCCAGGGATAATTATCTGAAGTAAATTCCTTTACAACTCCGTCCTTTTCATAAAACAGTTTCGTATCAAAAATATCTTTTGGAGCTCCTTCCGGAATCTCCATTTGTGCCTTTAGATTTTTGCCAATTGCATAAGGTCTGAAATCTTTAACGGGCAAATGCGCATAACAATGATAGGTGAAATAGCTTGTTCCAAGGATAGCTAAAACAGTTATTCCGGTGCTTAATGCAAGCGGTTTCACAGGCTTTATATGTTTTCTGTACAGGAATATGATCAGGATCAAAACAAGTAAAGCGATATCCTTATAGAATGATTCCCAGGGAGTAAGTTTGATGGCATCGCCAAAGCATCCGCAATCTGTTACAGAATTCGTAATAGCGCTATACCCTGTGAGCCAGGTAAAAAATAAGATCATTAATAATAATAGCCAGGACACTTGTATGATCCGGGTCCCAAGCAAAACTGCTACACCCAGCCCTACTTCCATGATGCAAATAAAAATGGAAAGTGCTAATGACAGGGATGACATCCAGGGTATGCCAAACACGACGAAATATTCATCCAGTTTATAGGAGAATCCAAGTGGGTCGTTGGCCTTTATCAGGCCGGAAATAATGAAAAGCAATCCAACCAGGATGCGACTAATAATGCTAAGTGCTTTCATGCAGGTAGTTGATATTAGGGTTAAATTAATTTTTTGAAGTTTGAATCAATGCGAATATCGCATAATTGATGATATCATAATAATTGGCATCAATTCCTTCGGAGATGAGCGTCTTTCCTTTATTATCTTCGATCTGCTTTATCCGTAAGATCTTCATTAGGATCAAATCAGTGAAGGAACTGGTCCGCATTTGTCTCCATGCTTCGCCATAGTCATGGTTTTTATCTTCCATCAGGCTTTTGGCCCTGATAATATGATGTTCGAAATAAGTTAATGTTTCTTCTGCATTCAGATTCAATGGAGCTGTTTCACCCAGTTCAAGTTGTATCAAGGCGATCACCGAATAATTAACAATTCCAAGGAATTCTCCTCTGGTGTCTTCGGCAATTTTTTGTTTACCTTTAACCTCAATGCTGCGGATACGCTGTGCTTTGATAAAGATCTGATCAGTAAGCGAACTTACTCTCAGGATACGCCAGGCAGTACCGTAGTCAATAGTTTTTTTCCTGAAAACGTCTCTGCAATCGCTTACCGCTGAGTCGTATTGTTCAGATGTGCTGGATGTCTTAATGGTCATAACTCTCAACCCCTTTTAAGGTGCCGAAAGATACGCTTTTTTACCCAAAAGAAACGCTCAATTGCCGTGGTCGGATCCTGGATCTCTCCGAGCCAAAGATCATGGGTGTATTAAACATTACACCTGATTCTTTCTATGATGGTGGTAAATTTCAAGATCTTACAACTGCATTAAAACATGCCGAATCTATGTTGGAACAAGGTGCGGATATTCTGGATCTGGGAGCCGGAAGCTCACGCCCCGGAACTGTTTTACCAGATGCCGGCCTCGAGCAAGAGAGATTACTTCCAATCCTCAAAGCTATACGCCGAGAATGGAAAGATGTGTTTATTTCTGTGGATACCTGGAATTCGAACACTGTGAAAATAGTAAGTGAAGAAGGGGCAGATATCATCAATGATATTTCAGCAGGCAGTTTCGATACAGATATGCTAAAGGCTGTAGCTGATTCTGAATTACCTTATATCCTTATGCATATGCAAGGTGCCCCGGCTACTATGCAAGTTGCACCTGTATACAAAGATGTGCTGACGGAAGTAATGGGCTTTTTTGCTGAAAAAATTGCTCTGGCCGGAGAAGCTGGAATTAAAGATCTCATACTGGATCCGGGATTTGGGTTTGGAAAAAACCTGCAACACAATTATGACCTATTGAATGGACTGGCTAGTATTAGAAACCTGGGCTATCCGATACTGGCA
>JBBKWX010000069.1:0-19434 GCA_037969175.1 Bacteroidia bacterium
AAAATACTTCCGGATTCTTCAAGTGTATCCAAAAGGGAATTAATGAATTCAGGAATAGGATCGGATTTCGTTTGTGCAAGAAAATCTGAATGAATAGGGATCGCATTTTCCTTCTCTACGCGATGAACACTGTATTGAACAGGGATGAACTGATTTGGTTTAGTTCCCAGAAAAATTGGAACCGGAGATTGGAAAGTTTCAAAATCGATGAAGTAAAGCGGGTAGGAGAGTCTGTCTAAAAATGCGGAAAGTTTGAGTTGATCAAAAACAACTTCACCATCTTTGAGACTTGAAACAGGGATCTCCATAGATGGAGTAATTTCATTTCCGGGTATATCATGTGTTACATGAATTCCTTGTTGGATCCAATTTACTTTTTTATGCATCTGTACACCACTCAGATCTATGACTGATGGATGAGGAAGGTGCTTCCAGCAATGATCATAAAAGTCGCATGGAGAAGGGCTCAGACAATACATTCCAAACTCTTTTTGAGGCTCTGATTCTTCGGCCAAAAACAATTTCAATTCTTCAGTCTGTTTTCTGATCCGGGATCTGCTTTTTTTACATTGTCTGGTGTAGTTCTTTTTACGGAATAGATTATTAAGATTTAATTTCTCTTTTCTTACATAATGTTCATTGACATGAATAAAATAAAGATCATTTATTTTTATGCCTGCATCTGTCATTACCATGTACTGGAAACTCAGATCCAAATGATGATTATCATTAATATTTACTGAAGATTTAACTTCATATACATCCCATCCATTTTCATTTTTAACAAGTATATCTGCTATTGAAATACAATCATTAGATAGAAAAGCAGCTTCATATAAAACTGTGGAACCTGCTTCCATGGCCTGTTTTGTAGCTTCAATATGTTCAGGGGATCCTGGTTTTACATCTGAAGAAACATCAATTCCATCGGGAAAAAGATCTCTTGCAAGTATCCCCACACGCAATCCGCGTAAAAACAATGCACGTCTGAGATCTGAAATTGAATTCCTCTCTTCCGGTTTGTGCATATACATCCAACTTGCTTTTTCGCATCGTCTGGACCAAATTAAAGCAGACTTATTTATAGATCTGTGTTTATTCATAATGAAATAAAAATCGGTAAGGCAACAAAGCATCTTCTCCGGCATAGTCGATCCCAACTCGTGGACCTACAATAATCTGATCAGAAGCGGGAGTAAATCCGTGATCTTCAATGTAAATTGTATCACTTTGCAATGAAATACCATTCATGCTATAATGTAGTCCCATGGCCTTACATACTTTCCCGGGACCACTCATGCAAGTCTTATTTTTGAAGATCTTTTGTTGTGAATTTTCTTTTATGTGATCAATACCCTCAAGAGGATATAAGGCTCTTATTAAAATTGCATTTGGAGTTTCATCGGGTCCCGTAACAACATTGAACATAGAATGAATTCCATAACAAAGATAAATGTAAGCAATACCTCCCAACTCATACATGGTCTTTGTACGTTCTGTTTTTCGGTTCCCAAATGAATGAGAACCTTTGTCATATATACCGGCATAGGCTTCTGTTTCCGTGATCAGACCGGAACATAATTTTCCTTCAATAAATGTACACAATACTTTCCCCAATAACGATCTTGCTAATGTTACAACATCTTCATTCAGATAGTAATCATTTGGAATTTTCTTGATCTTTCTTCCTGTGATAGGGGATATATTTTCAGTATTTTTTCTATTCATTCCACTTCAAAAATGCATCATCCCCATATTTTATCTGTCCATTGTCGATGAGCCATCGTATAACCTTCATGGAACTTTCTTCTGGCACATTTGTGATCTTTTGCATCAGATCTTCCATGGTACTATCTTCAGTAGAAAGAATTAATCTTGCTTTTTCAGTTACCCTTTTAAATTCGAGATCACTGAGTTCAAGTTTATTTCTTTCAATACAAATATCACAAATACCGCATCGATACGAATCCTTTTCACCAAAATAATCCAGAATAGCCATAGATCTGCAGATCGATCTCTCTGCCACATATGAGATCATTGCTTCCATCCTCAACTTATAACGCATTTTTCTCATTTCAAGATTGGCTGCATTTAATTCCAGTTTTCTTGCATCTTGTCTTGGCCTGATGAAGATCACCTGTGATTTGTCTTTTCTGGGATTGTAATAGAGTACTCCTGCTTTATCCAAAACAGTCAACAAATTCACGATCTCTTTGGCAGAAATATCTGCTCTTCGCGCCAGAGTCTCCTCATTGATCTTTACATATTCATCAAATAATCCTTCATAGGATCGAAGCAATAATTTGATGAAAGGATCAAGCTTGGCATTTTTGACCTGATATTCATACAGTGAAGACACATTCATTCTCATCATGATCCTGGAAGGGATACTGAATCCTTCAGATAAAGAAATCAATCCTTCAAGCCCAAGAATATGCAAGGCGTTATAGGTAAGCAATGGATCCAAACCATTGATATCACAAAGCTTCACAAGGTCAAGATCATAGGACATACCTTCTCCTGAACCTGTTGCCAACTGATAGTAATTTGCCAGACTCTGATAAACTTGTTTTACAAATTCTCTATCCGGAAATCCTTTAACAAATCGATCTTGAAGATCTAAGATATCACTGTTATTGAACAGCATTACCGCATATGATTTCTTTCCATCTCTCCCGGCGCGGCCTGCCTCCTGATAATAAGATTCGGGATTATCCGGAATGTCAAGATGGATAACTACCCGCACATCCGGCTTATCGATCCCCATTCCAAAAGCATTTGTTGCAGCTATGATACGGGTATGATTTTTCATCCAACGATCTTGTATCCCAGCCCGAACCGCACCTGTTAGCCCGGCATGATACGCTTCTGACTTAATTCCATTCTGATTAAGAAAGCGTGCAGTGTCCACGGTTTTTTTCCTACTTCTTAAATAAATGACAGCAGTGCCCGAAGTTTTTCTAAGGATATTTAACAAGCGTTGATTCTTATTTTCCTCATGAATTACCAGATATGCCAGATTCTTTCTTTCAAAACTTCTTTGAAATAGATTCTTTGCTGGAAAATTTAGCTTTTCCATTATGTCAGAAGCGACATCAGGCGTGGCACTTGCAGTAAGTGCAAGTATATTTATTCCGGGCAATAGTTCTCTTATCTCAGCTATATCTAAGTAAGCTGGACGGAAATCATATCCCCATTGTGAAATACAATGTGCTTCGTCAACAGCGATTAAATTCACATTCATTTTCGCCAGCCGGTCTCTGAAAAGTTCCGAATGCAATCTCTCCGGACTCAAATACAGGAACTTGACACCACCATAAGCACAGTTATCTAAAGCTACATCGATCTCACGTTGTGACATTCCGGAGTAGATCGCGATTGCTTTAATACCTCTCTTATTCAGTTGCTCCACCTGATCCTTCATCAATGAGATCAATGGTGAAACCACCAGACAGATTCCCTCAGAATACATTCCGGGTACCTGGAAACAAATTGATTTGCCGCCACCGGTTGGCATCAAAGCAAGTGTATCCTTCCCTTCCAATACAGACAGGATTATGTCTTCCTGCAAAGGTCTGAACTTGGAAAAGCCCCAATACTTGATCAATATTTCATGTAACTTATCAGTCATGATAGAGTTCAAATATACACCAGATGTAAGAAGTTTCTTTCATTTCTTATCTTGAACCATGTTGTTGAAGCATTTCAGTCGGGCAATATTGCTAATTTTCTTTTTGTCGCTTGTGTTTAATAGCTGCAGAAGCGATCGTTCTTGTCCTGCACTAATGAAATCCATGTCAGAAAAAGATCGGAAAAAGCTGATCAAAAAAAGCAAAAAACAAACCGGCTTATTTGATGGGAAAGTTAATAGAAGTTTTGGATTCAAGATGGAAAAAAGGAAGTCTTCTAAAAAGATCAAACTGAAATGATACAGGTACTTTAAACATATCAGTATTCAATTGTGGAAAACTTAATAAAAAAATGCGATGTATGAATGAATATAACTTCTATTATTGCAGCCACTATTCAAATCCAAACATGAAAAAATTCCTTCTTCTATTTTCATTTCTTTGTGTTATCGCATTGTGCTTTTCTTCTTGCAGTTCACACAAAAGATGCCCTGCTGCTTTTAAATCCGGCTCCTGGCAATAGTATTTTCTCTGTTTAACCGATTCCTTTTTGATTTCAAAAAACCTTTACCAGGCCGATAGTATTCGCCTGAATTTAAGTGGCTTGTAAATAAATTTACCGGGTTAAAGCAATAGGCTGCGCCTTAACTTGTTAAGTCCTTTTTACTTTTGCAAAGATACCACTAGCGGGATCCAATACTCAACCGCATTTATGCTGGTTAATAAAAGAAACGTAAGCCCCGAAACTACACATACGCGTCAAGTTAACTTTATCAATTCTTTCAATTTTGTAAGCCTATGGTTCATTGTACTGCATTTTTTTAGCAGTAATTTTTCTCAAGTATTATGTTTTATTTACCACAAAGGTCACAAGTACACTTAGTTACACTAAGAAGTAACTGCATATTCCGCAGTTTTATTATTTCCTTTATTTTGTCGTAGATCTGTTCAAAATATAATGTCTACCAGATGGTGAACAAGGACACACACAAAAAAATAACTTCAAATTAGAAGTGATATTCTCATAAAAAAATCTTAGTGAAACTTGTGACCTACGTGCTCTTTGTGGTTTTATTTAATTTCTTAGCTTGACGCGTATGCGAAAATACGGGACTTACATTAGAATCTTATTAATTCAGTAATTCTGCTTTTTGAATTTCATTCTCGAATATAAATTGCTTTTCATTACCCAGTCGGATCAAGATCTTATCATCTTTATTGACTTCATTGGCAAGAATCTTCTTTGATAATTCATTGAGAATCTTTTTCTGCATCACCCGCTTCAAAGGTCTTGCACCGAATTGGGGATCATATCCAAGCTGGCTCAACCAATCAATAGCTTCTTCGGTAATATTGATCTCAATATCATTTTCTGACAGATTCTTTTGTAAGGATTTGAATTGGAGCTCGACGATCTTTCTTACTTCATCACGATTCAATGGAGTAAACATAATGATGTCATCTATTCGATTCAGAAATTCCGGCCTGATGGTCTTTTTTAGCAAGTCATTGACTTTTAGCCTTGTACTTGCCATCAATTCATCACGATTTAGATCATTCAAGTCTTCAAAACTTTCCTGTATCAAGTGAGAACCAATGTTGGATGTCATGATAATGATGGTGTTTCTGAAATTAGCTACTCGTCCTTTATTATCGGTCAATCTTCCATCATCCAACACTTGCAGGAGGATATTAAAAACATCAGGATGTGCTTTTTCTATTTCATCAAGAAGCACAACAGAGTAGGGGCGTCGACGAACCGATTCTGTAAGTTGTCCACCTTCATCATAGCCAACGTATCCCGGAGGAGCTCCCACAAGTCGAGACACACTGTGTCTTTCCTGATACTCACTCATATCAATCCGAGTCATTGCATTTTCATCATTGAACAGAAATTCAGCCAGAGCTTTTGCCAATTCTGTTTTTCCAACACCGGTAGTTCCCAGAAATATAAAGGATCCTATGGGACGTTTTGCATCTTGCAAACCGGCTCTGCTTCTTCGTATAGCATCTGATAATGCCGCGATTGCTTCTTCCTGTCCTACAACTCGATTGTGTAATTCATCTTCCAGTTTCAGCAATTTCTCACGCTCACTTTGCAACATCCGTGAAACAGGTATTCCGGTCCATCGCGAAACCACCTGCGCAATATCTTCAGCATCTACTTCTTCTTTGATCATAGCCAAACCACCTTGCTTGGAAAGCAATTCCTTGGTTAAGTTTTCAAGCGTAGCTTCTTCTTCTTTAATTTTTCCATATCTCAATTCAGCAACTCTCCCATAATCACCACTTCGTTCAGCTTGTTCAGCTTCAAGCTTGTGCTGTTCAACCTGCTCCTTGGTATTCTGTATCTTATCAATGATATCTTTTTCGGCCTGCCACTTGCTTTTCAGCTCGTTTCGCCTTTCATTCAATTCACTTAATTCCTGATTAATTTCAGAAAGTCTTCTTTCGTTTTTTTCACGTTTTATGGCTTCCCTTTCAATCTCAAGCTGGGTGATCTTGCGCTGAACTTCATCAAGTTCCTCAGGAACTGAATCCATCTCCATACGTAGTTTTGCAGCTGATTCATCTATCAGATCGATAGCTTTATCGGGAAGAAAACGATCATTTATATATCGCTGGGATAATTCAACAGCAGCTATCAAAGCTTCATCCTTGATAATTACTTTATGATGGGTCTCATAACGCTCTTTTAAACCGCGTAAGATAGAGATCGCATCGGCTGCATCAGGTTCATCTACCAATACTTTTTGGAATCGTCTTTCAAGGGCTTTATCCTTTTCAAAATATTTTTGATACTCACTTAATGTTGTAGCACCAATTGCTCTTAATTCTCCTCTTGCCAATGCAGGTTTCAGAATATTAGCTGCATCCATTGCGCCTTCACCACCGCCTGCACCAACGAGGGTGTGGATCTCATCAATAAATAATACAATATCACCTTCCGCACTTATTACTTCCTTTATGACAGACTTGAGCCTTTCTTCAAATTCACCCTTGTACTTTGCACCGGCGATCAAGGCTCCCATATCCAATGAAAACAAGAGCTTGCTTTTTAAGTTTTCCGGTACATCGCCATTTATGATCCTATGAGCCAATCCTTCGGCTATGGCTGTTTTACCAACACCCGGTTCACCGATCAGAATTGGATTATTCTTGGTTCTTCTGGAAAGGATCTGCAACACTCTGCGTATCTCTTCATCCCTTCCAATAACAGGATCCAACTTTCCTGAACGCGCCAATTCATTCAGATTCTTTGCGTATTTGTTTAAGGCATTATAGGTATCCTCGGCAGTCTGACTTGTTACTCTAGATCCCTTCCGGAGTTCTGTCATCGCAGCTTTTATCCCTTTTAAAGTAGCACCATTATCTTTCAATAATTGTGCAGCCGAATCTTTTCCTTGAATTATACCCAGCAGGATATGTTCAACACTCACATATTCATCATTGAACTCGGATAAGCTAGCCGTTGCTTGTTGCAATGCAGTATTACTCTCATTTGAAAGATAAGGAGTTCCTCCGCTGACCTTAGGATAGGAGCGAATAACAGCATCCAGACTTTGAATAAATTTTTCTGCTTTTATATTATTCTTCCCAAGAATAAATGGAATTACATTTTCTCCGGTTTTGATGATCCCACTCAAAAGATGAGCAGGTTCAATGGCTTGTTGTCCATTTTGCATAGCCTGCTGACTAGCTTCCTGAACGGCTTCCTGGGCTTTGATCGTGAAATTATTAAAGTTCATTTTATTATGATTTACACCGACATGTACTCAATAACCCTTCCTTAGTAAAATCCATAGAAAAAGCCGACAGAAAGTCAGAAACTCGCTGTCGGCTTATGTCAATAATTCCGTAAATGCGCTAAAATATTCTTTTCACTAAGCGCAATTGATGTGAATAACGTTTCGTTTCTGCATTAAAAATACCGTGGTGGTCCAATGAGTCTATTCTCACTTTACCGGAAGCATGTATGATCTTGTGATCTTTCAACAGGATTCCTACGTGGTTAATCTTTCCTTCTTCATTGTCAAAAAAGACGAGATCACCCGGCTCTGCTTCATCCAATAAATTGAAAGTGCTTCCTTGTTCAGCTTGTTGCCAGGCATCACGTTTCAAATCAAAACCGGCTAAACGATATGCCATCTGGGTCAAACCCGAACAGTCAATTCCAAATGGAGATCGCCCACCCCAGAGATAAGGAGCATTGAGATACATATAAGCTATTTCAATGATGCGTCCTTTGCTACCCTGTCCTTTTTCTATGCCTGAACTGGATCCATTATAGCTGGATTCTTGTCCGGCAACAGTGCATTTTCCTGCTTCGAAGAAAGGGAGAGTACTACCCAATAGTATTGTATTTAATGTTGAACCCTGTATAAGGATCTGGGCAATATCCAGGCAAAACACCGGAGTTTTATCAAGCATTTCCTGATATTCTGATTGTTCGATCTCTTTGAATTGCTTGTCGGAGATCCAACCTTCATATCCATCATGAGCCAATCTAACTCTGACCCAATTCTTTGTTTTCTCAAGGACCTGAAATATTTCCCCGAATAAAACATGATTAGTCATTTCGCTAGCATCACTTGCTTCTTTGCGAAGTGGAATATTACTAAGGTGACAGATGCCGTAACTCATAAAACCGATCAAACAGCTTCAATTACCATTGCACTTGCTCCACCGCCGCCATTACAAATTCCTGCCGCACCGATCTTTGCATTGTTTTGTTTCAAAACATTGATCAAAGTAACTATGATTCTTGCACCGGAAGCTCCTAAGGGATGGCCCAAAGAAACAGCACCACCATTTACATTAACTTTAGCAGGATCCAGTTTCATTTCATTATTATTAGCAATAGCAACAACTGAAAAAGCTTCATTGATCTCAAAAAATTCAATGTCTGACATTTTCAAACCTGCTTTTGAAATTGCTTTCGGCAATGCTTTTGAAGGAGCAGTTGTAAACCATTCAGGAGCTTGTGATGCATCAGCATAACTTATGATCTTTGCAATCGGTTTTAATCCCAAAGCGTTTGCTCTTTCTGCACTTATCAAAACTAATGCAGCAGCTCCATCATTCAAGGTACTTGCGTTTGCAGCAGTTACTGAACCTTCTTTCTGGAAAACGGGACGTAATCCGGGAACCTTTGCGAAATCTACTTTAGTATATTCTTCATCTTCTGAAATCACGATTGGGTCTTTTCCTCTCTGTGGAACAGATACCGGGATCACTTCATCTTTAAACTTACCTGCTTCCCATGCAGCCTTTGAACGTTTATAGGATTCAATCGCATACGCATCCTGATCTTCACGGCTGATCTTGCATTCCGTTGCACAAAGCTCTGCTGCATTTCCCATATGGTAATCGTTATACACATCCGTAAGGCCATCTTTCACCAATCCATCAATCACAGTTCCATTACCTAATCTGTATCCATTTCTTGCTTTATCAAGATAATAAGGAACATTACTCATGTTTTCCATACCCCCGGCAACAACTACATCGTTATCACCAAGCATGATACTTTGAGCAGCTAGCATGATGCTCTTCATTCCTGATGCACATACTTTGTTGATCGTTGTACCCGGTGTAGTATTTGGCAGACCGGCAAAAATGGAAGCTTGTGTGGCAGGTGCCTGACCTACATTGGCAGATAGCACATTTCCCATGAATACTTCCTGAACCATTGCAGGATCAATACCGCTCTTTTCAACAGCTGCTTTAATCGCTTCGGCCCCAAGCTGAGTAGCAGAAAGGGAACTTAAATTACCACCAAAACTACCAATTGGTGTTCTTACTGCTGACAGAATATATACTTCTTTCATCTTTATTAAATAATACGTTTCAGGATGCGAATTTAGACAATATTGGCGGCTTTTGAAAATAATGCAATTCCCTTTGGCAATGCATATTTTTTTAGCTTTGCGAAGATCTTT
This sequence comes from Bacteroidia bacterium, assembly GCA_037969175.1. Classification (GTDB taxonomy): domain Bacteria; phylum Bacteroidota; class Bacteroidia; order AKYH767-A; family JBBKVM01; genus JBBKWX01. Next base: position 9,572 of record JBBKWX010000069.1, read on the forward strand.
CTATGAAACGTTTTCTCATTTTTCTCAGCAACATTCATGAACACCTTCTCAGAGCTGTTCTGATTCTTATTTCTATCGCTACTATTGTTCTTTTATTGCCTAAAGAAGCAAGATATCGATTCGATTTTCAAAAGGGAAAACCCTGGGGATATGAAAACCTGATCGCTCCATTTGATTTTGCGATCTTGAAATCTCTGGATGAATTATCTCTGGAAAAGAAAAAACTCCTGGATAATACCAAACCTTATTTTCAGGCTGATATTTTAGCTGAAGCTGATGCATATACCCGCTTTTCTAAAGAATTAGCAAAAAGAGCAGGTACAGATATTTCAACTTATCAGCGATTAGCAGCAAAGGGAAATGAATTATTAGACCGGGTATATCATTTCGGAATATTGAAAGGAGATGATCCATATGCAAATCGGAAAGATGATCTTACCATAGTCATCCTTAGAAATAAAGTAGAACAAGATGCAAATCTGGCAGATCTGTATACAGTTAAATCAGCCTATGAGCTATTCACAAATGAGCTGAACCAAAGCAATGATCCCGACTATCAAACATTGCTGAATAGTCTTGAAGAAGGTTTGGTACCAAATATTTATTTTGATGAAGTAATAACAAGTCAGGTTCATAAGGATATTCTTGACAAGATCAACCCTGCAATGGGAATGGTTCAACAAGGTCAGAACATCATTTTGAAAGGGGAGTTGGTTGACAATGTTAAATATCAGATCCTGCTTTCGTTGAAAAGTGAAACTGAAAATCGTTTAGGTTCTTCCGGAAAACGTTTCTTTATTTTACTTGGATATACTTTACTGGTCACGATCTGTATCAGTATGCTCATGCTTTTCCTTTACTTGTTTCGAAGAGATATTTTTCATGACAATCAAAAGGTAAGTTTGTTATTATTATTGATGATAATAATGGCTGCAACCTATACCTGGGCTCTAAAGACCGGGTTTTTCAGCTTGTATCTTGTACCCTTATGTATCATGCCAGTTATCATCCGAACATTCTTTGATACGCGTCTGGCCTTATATACTCACCTGATGCTGATTCTGATGTTGGGATTTATTGCACCCAATGGACTTGAATTCGTATTGATGCAAATGATAAGTGGAATGGTAGCAATTTTCAGCATCCTCAACCTGCGCAAAAGAGCTCAGCTTTTTATATCTGCCGGATACATATTGCTTGCATATTCTATTACTTATCTTACTGTTTCTTTAATCCATGAAGGCAGCATCGTGGGTGTAGATTTCTCTGTGATGCCCTGGTTTGTGGGTAATGCTTTATTGACACTATTTGCTTTCCCGATGATCTATGTTTTCGAAAAACTTTTTGGATTTATATCTGAAGTTTCATTGATGGAATTATCCGATCTCAATTCACCTTTACTGCGAGAATTGTCACTCAAAGCACCCGGAACTTTTCAGCACAGTTTGCAGGTTGCAAATTTAGCTGAGGCAGCAACCTTTGCAGTAGGAGGGAACACCTTGCTCGTTAGAACAGGTGCTTTATATCATGATATTGGTAAGGTTGATATGCCTATGTATTTTATCGAAAATCAGAACACTCAGGTTAACCCGCATGATGAACTGATGTTTGAAGAAAGCGCAAGGATCATAATCAGTCATGTGATAAAAGGGATAGAAAAAGCACGTAAGAACAAGCTTCCTGAAGTGATCATCGATTTTATCCGAACTCATCATGGAACCACCATGGTTCAATATTTTTATCAAAGTTTCCTAAAGAATTATCCGGAGAAGATCGTTGATGAAGACGATTTTCGCTACCCCGGACCTATGCCTTTTTCTAAAGAAACTGCTGTACTAATGATGGCAGACAGTGTAGAAGCCAGCTCCAGAAGTTTGAAAAAAGTAGATGCTGATTCTATCTCAAAACTGGTAGATCAGATCATTGAAAATCAAAATAATCAGGGGCAATTTGCTAATTGCGACATCACTTACCGCGACATCACCAAGATCAAAAAGATCTTCAAACGTATGTTGATGAGTATCTATCATGTTAGGGTTGAGTATCCGGCGGAGTAAAGGCTAGCCTGTTTTTTTTTACCGCAAAAAGCAAATGTCATATCAGACATTAGGATCTGTAGTTTCTAATGAAAACTTTATTCAATGTCTTGACCTTTGCAATATGTAAAAAACGTTCTTTCATGCCACAAAAGTGATTTGCATCTTTGCGTTAAAAATTGAGATAAGTTGGTTTTGACTGAACAAAAAAAATCCTGCCTTTCAGCAGGATTCTCCTTTTTTATTTCTTCAACCTTGGATCCAATGCATCTCGCAATCCTTCACCCAAAAGGTTATAGATCGTCACCGTGATAAAGATCGCCAGACCGGGGAAGATAACCAGCCACCAGGCGCTAAAATTCTCTTTACCTGCAAACAATAAAGATCCCCAGGTGACAACATCATGAGGTACACCTATACCCAGGAATGAAAGTCCGGATTCGATCAGGATCGCTGCAGCAATACCAAATGCAATAGCTACAAACGCAGGTGCCAAACTATTCGGTAAAGCATGTTTCAAGATTATTCTGAATTCGCTGAATCCAAGAGCCTGAGCTGCTTGTATGTATTCCAGGTTTCTGATCCGCAAAAATTCTGCTCGCGTAAATCGTGCTATTTCTGTCCATGCTGTTAATCCAATGATGATCATCAAATTGACAAGAGAAGGTTTGGCAATCGCTGCAATAGCAATTATCAGGATAAGTCTTGGCAGTGAGATCAGGATCTCAATGATCCTTGAAATGATAGAGTCAACTGGGATATTAACATTAGCACTGAAAAAAGAGATCCTGCCAATTGCTTGTCCCAACTTATAGAAGACAAAGGCTATTGCTGCAAAGATCAGCAAACTCAGCAGTAATTGTCCTCCAACTGCCAATCCGCTCTTGGCAAGCGCATCAGCCAGATTGTAACTACGTACCATGAATGCGTAATAATAAGCAATGATCAAACCCAGAACAAAGGTCCAAAAAGACCCACGGGTTGTCCGTAATTTATTATCTCCAAAATATCCGGCAAGCGCACCGAGCAAGATCCCCAGAAAGGAAGCTATACCCATAGAAAGGATTCCAATGGTAAGCGATATTCGCGTTCCATGGATCAATCCGGCCATCACATCTTCACCTCGTTTACTGGTTCCCAACCAATGCGTAAAACGTGTTGGCATCTGAATGATATCTCCATCAATATCTCTAAATGTTTGCTCATCATTGGGTCCAACATAGTCGGAATTCAGCAGATCTGTTTTGCCGGGACTGTAAGTTACCGGTGCCCAGATCACACTTTCAAGTTCCATTTGTTTCCAATCCGTAATATCGTACTGAATTTTCACAGCTTCTCCTGTTTCGGGATCGGTGAATTCAGCAGTAGTAGCAAATGATAGGGCAGGGAAGAGGGTTTGACCTTTATATTTTACAAATAAAGGTTGATCATTAGCTATTACAGGAGCCAACACGGCTATCACAACAAGAAAAAGCAAAACATACATAGATATTTTTGCCGGCTTATTCTTTTTAAATTGTCTCCAGGCGTATGCTCTGAAACTAAAATCTGTCTGTTTTTCGGCCATTTTCTACGGTCGGATTATTTAGAATAAGAAATTCGCGGGTCAACAACCGCGTATAAAACATCAGAGATCAGATAACCAACCAGGGTCAGGAATCCGGTGATCGTAAACACCGCTATGATCATCGGATAATTCTGATTTTGTATTGCAAAGAAGATTTCATAGCCCATACCCGGTATGGTAAAGATCGATTCAAGGATAACGGATCCACCGATAGCAAATGGAAATATATTTGCAAATACAGTAATGATCGGTAACAATGAATTCCTCAAGGCATGTTTATAAATAACAGTTCGTTTAGGCAATCCTTTTGCTCTGGCTGTACGGATATAGTCCTGTCCAACTACTTCCAGCATACTTACACGCATGGTTCTGGAAAGGAATGCAAATGAACTGTAGGTATAACAGATCATTGGAAGAACAACATAAGGAAGACTCAATTTTGCCATTTCCATAAAGCTTGCGCCATCCGGATAACCGATAGCAGGTTTTACTCCTGAAGCCGGGAAGATCTGCCATACATCTGTATTTGCAAAGGTCATTAGTAGGAGGGTTGCAACCCAGAATGAAGGCATTGAATAGAGAACAAAAAGTATGACTGATGTTACTCTATCGAATCTGGAATCCTTGTTGGCAGCAGCTTTTATTCCGATTGGAATACTTACAAGATATGCAAGCAGTACAGAAAACAAAGCAAAGAATAACGACCAACCGATTTTAGAAGCAATTACCTCAGAAATGGGTTGCTTGGTTACATAGGAAGTTCCAAAATCACCTCTCACCAGACCATGACTAAATTCTGCTCCTTTACCGGTTAACCAATTGCCATCACCGAATAACCATCTATGATACTGATTCTGTTTATAAAAACTTAGTTTTGGAATGTAGTTTTTCCAGATAGTAGGATTCCCCTTTAACGCCTCGTATTTACTAGCGATTTCTCTGGTTAAAATCAACTTATTTTCAAAGAATGGATATTTACTGAAGATGCTTTCCAGAACGCCAAGCTTTGCCATAATGATCCTGTCATCATAAGTCGATTTTAAAGAAAGTGTTTCAAAAAGTGTTTTGTTTACAGCATTCTTAATAGCATCAACTCCATAATTAGCGTAATCTGCACTATCTACTTCAGATCTAATAAATGTTTTATCTAGGTCACCTATGGATTTATAATAATCCGAGATAGCCTGCCAGTTGCCATGTATATCAACTAGTCTGTCAAGAGCAGCACGTTCATTCTTATCGAAAACCTTGTATAAAGTATCCGGTTCAGACATAGTACGAAGCGCCACATAGAAAATGGGCAGATCCAAACCCAGTTTTTTACGCCAGAATTTCTTCTGTTCTACTTGGCTTACAGTTTGTGATCCAACTTCACCACCGCTTTGTGCGGCAACTACCATTCTTTCTATCGGGTCACCCGGAGCATTGACAGAAATAACAAATGCCAGAAGGGAAATAATGATCAGCGTAGGTAAAAATATTACAATACGCTTCAGAATATATTTAAGCATAAGAGCTTCTTTATGTTAAAGTATTTAATGCTTAATTGACTAGGGAGTGGCAGAAGCTTTAGCAATAGCAGATCCGCTCAAAAGCTTGAGATTACCTAATAAAACACCCGGACGCTCAAAGAACATTTCTTGATTTCCAAAGCGTTTGTGGATAACATTCCTTCTAATGCTTGAATACAAGAACACATAAGGTTGCTCAGCATAGATCATTTCCTGCAATTTCTTCACCATAGGAATACGCTTTGAATCATCAATTGTATACTTGATCGAATCTATCAATGCATCTGATTCAGCATTTCCAAACCCCGGGTAGTTACTTCCTTTAGAAGCCCAAGAAGAGGTATGCCAGATCTGTGTGAAATCATCCGGAGTAGAACCACCGGCCCATGCTGCAAGAAACATATCAAACTTATGATTCTTAGCAAGATCGTAATGGATTCCAAAATCCAAAGCATTCAAATTAACTTTGATACCTGCTTTATACATAGATTCTGCAGTCATCTGAGCTATGTCTTTCCAGTCGATAGTAGTGGTCATATAATTCAATCCTACTTCAAATTGAACTTTCTTGCCATCAATCACTTTATCACGGATATTATCACCATCCGTATCAACCCAACCTGCTTCATCCAATAATTTCTTGGCAGCTTCAAGATCGTAAGGGATCAATTTCAACTCTTTATTATAATCTTCTTTTAATGGAGAAACCGGACCAACCATACGTTTGCATTTACCCTTTTGAACTACCAGGTTAATATCCTCTACAGGAACCAACATTGCAATTGCACGACGCACTTTTAGATCGTTAAAGAATTTCTTGTGTTGGATTCCATCAGGCTTAGTATTTAAAGCGATATAGGAGTAGTTATAAGAATCGGTAAATTCAGAATTATAGTTCTTCATGAATGTCGCATCCGTCTGAAGATCCATCAATGTCTTGGTACTCATGAAAGTACTGGCATCCATAGCCTGAGATTTAAACTCAAGCATCTGACTGTTTGCATCCTTATTGATCTTGAAAATGATCTTATCCGGATAGCTGGCTTTGTATGGGTCAGTCGTATTAGCTGTCCAATGATTTGTTTTTCTTTCAAGGATAATACTTTGACCGGAATCCCAACGAAGGAATTTATAAGGACCAATACCAACTAGGAAATTAACATCTCTGCTATATTTCGCATCATTAAAACGCTCAGCCCATGCTTTGAAATCGGCTTGTTTGTCGGCTCTGAATTTAGGATCATCTAATTGAGCAAATGTATATTTTGAAAGAACGTTGTTTGGATCAAAATAGCTACGCTGCATCAAAGGGTAATCCGTCAGAAAATAAATATTCTGGATATAGGTACGCTTCATATGCAAGGTGATCTTTCTTGGATTCGCAGGATCAATGGTAATATCCTTAAGGTTTTCAAGATAAGGCTTTGCGTGCGGGTTATTGGTCAAAGGGCTTTTGTTCGCTTTAAAAGTGAAGATCACATCTTCAGCAGTAAGTTGCTGACCATCATCCCATTTAGGAGCTTCATCTATTTCATAGGTGTAATCTAAACCATCCTCTGAAATGGTAGGCATAGCTTTGCAAACACCGGGACGAAGACCAAGAATATGGAAATCTGATTGCATTAAAAACATCTGTGTATACAGATTGATTTCACTACGTTGAGCAGCATTTCCGTTTGTAGGATGCATATCATCCGGTTCCCCAATGGTATGATAAACTAAAGTATTCTCTTTTGACCAGCTGGGGTCCAGCTCAGTAGCATCAGCGATTGAGATAAATTTATTATCTGCAGTAGCAGATACGCTGGATGAGTCATTTTTTTTCTTCTTGTTACCACCACCACAACCGGCAGTTATCATTACGGCAAGCCCTAATACGGCTGCTCCTGAAAAGAGAGAATACGCTTTCATGTAGTTTAATTAGTTTTTATTTTTTTAGCTAAGGTCACAAATATAGCAAATGCCTTGTATATGGGGTAATGAAAAAAATATTGATTTATTGTGTTCTAAATTCGGCTTTGTCTGTAAAACATGTATTTTGAAACCGCAAAGGCGTATGAGTTTTTCGCTAAGGCGCGAAGCATCAGATTTCAATGAAACCTCGGCGTCTTGGCGTATTCTTTCCGCCTTTGCGGTTTCATAAAATTTGAATGAGCAGAAAAACCAGATCAAATGAACTACATTATCCTTTGGGAACCGAAAAGGGGATCAAATCTTATTAAATTATTATTCACAAGATCATTCTGTTAGACAGATCCATTTGATCGCCTTCTGACCTTTGCTATAGGCATCAATATGAATAACATAAATTCCAGTTTTAATTCTACTGCCACCCGAATTTTTCAGATCCCATTCGAGATTGTATTTGGGGTCTGTCAAATTGCTTTGGGTTAGAACCATGTTGGAATTCGAGGTTTCAGAATTGACTAATTTCTTGATCAATATGCCATTTATTGAATATATAGAAACCACGCATTTAGCAGGCAGATTGCTGATCTTGATCTTTCCTATCCCAATGTTTGTATGATAAGGATTCGGAGAAACTATTATATCATCAAGTGTATTCTTGACTGCAAACCCATTGTTGATTGAGACCGGATTTGATAATCCTATGGTGGAGAAATTATACAAAGGATTATCATTATTTACTGCCGGACTTGAAGTATTAAATTGTGCATAATTATCGGCTACCCTCAATCTGACTTTTGCATCAGTAGCCAATAAATTTTGAGTAGGGCTAAGGATCGGCAATGTTACCCACATTGCTTCTTTATACACATTTCTTTTTCCTGCAGTAGTTAATAGATTTAATTGAGACATAAAGTAAGCACAGCTATCATATCTGGTAGCCATGATATAAGTAAAATGCATTCCACCTAAAAGTGTATCCCCATTTGTACCCCGTATATTTACTGTAGGATTCCAAATCATATCCCGTCCATTCTCGCCAATCAGAGCTGAATTTTCACCGAAAATGATATTCAATCTTTCTCCGGTAGATACATTGATTGCATAGCCCGGAAACCAGCCCATACCGTTTCCTGTTCCGTCGCTAACACCATTCTTATCTATACTTGGAGCTTTCCGGGGATCAAAACGTTTGGCTGCAGCTTGAGAAAGCGTCTGGTCTTCAGACATCTCTATGATAGCTGAGCGTGTCCATTTAGATTGATCAGAAGTAAACACCACATCTACACTTGGAATGCGATCCAATGTACTTAGTGCATCAACAGACTGGGGCCATTTTGGACCACTTTTGTCTTTGGATAATATGCGGTACGGTCCCCAGGTACCACCCAAAACTTTCTCATATACTTCTCCATCATCCTGCCCGGGATAATCAGCTGGAAACTGTCCTGATGTTCCTGCTCGAATCCAATTCTCGATCGCCAATCCATCTTGGTCTGCTACACCATTCAGCCAGTTTTTACTGGGGTCTGTATATGTTCGAGTAGCTTCAAGAAATCCGTTATTGTCTAAAATTGACTGTCCCGGTTCCTTTACTTTTCCAACTTTGATAGCTAAACCAAGAGCTGGAAATAATTGTTCATTATTCACACTCAAAGTAGTATCAGACTGATAGATCATTCCACTGATTAGATTCTTCAAGGTCCATCTACTCGCATCACTTACCCCATCAAACCTGACTTCAAAATCAGATTCAATCACAGATGTGGGATCATAAACCCTAACATCCAGAGGTCCGAACCTGGGTTCATAAATTGGATTCGGACTAAAATGTGGATACCCGACCAAGATCTGAGTAATGGCACCGGGAGTCAGATCCAGAACCTGTTTCATGTTTCCTTGTCCTTCAATTCTGCGAATAGGAGGGCTGGTGCCAAAAACCGAGTTCGTTAGATTTACGAATGTTGGAATACCATCGTGTATGGTATAAGTATCATTCGAAATATAGGGTCGTTTTTGCCCGTCAAGTGCAAAAGGATCGTTGGGGTTATATGTTTTGTAATTATTGTGGGCATATGCTTCAATGGCGAAATAGTATTGAGTGCCATTCACCATATTATTAGTTCCCGGATTGAAAAAATCCTTCTTCAAACTGAAGGTGTGTAGAACTCCATTATCCAGACCATTAACCATCATTTGTGGAATATTCGCTCCCAAACTCGCATTCCAATTATGATTGACCAATTGCGCTATACCATCTTTGATATCTACCTGAATAGCCAATTTCACTTTTGCAGGATTGCGGTTAGCGATCTCTTCATTTGTAACGTTAGCATCCAGCAATTGAAATATCTGGTAACCCTGAAATTTATATCTGCGCAATGAATCGGGATATAGAGTTGAGATAGTAGGATCTATTTTATTGAAACTTTCAGTAAGATTACTGTTCGTGATTGAAATAATAAGCTCTCTGTCTAAGCCAATAATAGATAAGTTTGGAGCAGGCGGTCCTTGAATCAGTTTAAAACAATTGTCGAACAATGCCTGAGCTTTGTCTGAAGCAACTTTTAATAGTTCCACAGAGGCAAGCGGACCACCTGAAACAGCCCTTGCCCAGATTACTCCTGTGGTCATATAGTTAACAGCACCCGGTTGCATGGTAAATGGCCCGGCACTTTGTATAAATCTTCTGTCACCAGGTGTATTTCCTTCCGTTACCTCGCTCCATGCCGCCTGCGGATTGGGTGAAGTTGGTGATCCACCAACGCCCCAGCCAATGGGATCTGAATCACCCGGAAACATATAATCACAGGGGATGCCGGTATTATATCCAACTCCACC
>JBBKWX010000070.1:0-3763 GCA_037969175.1 Bacteroidia bacterium
TACACCAGGGGAGGCCAACGTCAATTAAACCCGGGAAAATAGAATCTCCTACCTGAAGATCAAAATCATATAATACTGAATCTCCACCTGTCGAAGTGTCCCAGTAACGTATTTGTTTAAGAGTATCCCTCAAGTAGGCAAAGGGGTTAATTGTATCATTATATGCGGCATATGAAGTATGGCCACTTCCATATTCTCTGCATAGTTTTTTGACAAATAATTTATAATAATTATACCCTGCAATACTTGTATCACCATTTAAATAGTAATACTCTTCGCATTCCTGATTATACGAGGGATTAAGACCTACTGTATGATTTTTATTCAGCCAAATGGGGTTATTATTTAAATATCCGTTTTGTGCTGCCGTATCAAGCGGAGCCAGAAAACAAAACAGAATTAAAAATGAAGTAATTATTATTCCCATTTTAGTCTTGCTAGTTTTGATTTAATATTTAGTATACACTTGCCGAAGCACATTTCTATAATCAAGTTATAACAATTAATAGAGAGACGCAACACTTGTTTACTAAAAAACCAATCATAGAGTAAACATAGGAGCAGCAAAGAGTCTTCCAAATGGATTTAGATCAAAATAAAGTCAGTGGAGAACTACTCATCTTTTAGCAAAGAAGCAACAAACTGTATTTAATTTTATCCGTTCAAATCAGTCTTATCTGTGTCATCCGTGTTCCAAAAAAAAATTACCACAGGGGCACAGAGAAATTCACAGAGGCACAGAGGGCTTGTGCGAAATCCGTGTAAATCCGTTTAATCCGTGTTATCCGTGTTCCATTAAAATCTTTGCTTCACATCCTATAATCCCCTACAGGAGAATAGACCGATGACACGTATCTCGTAATACGTATCTTGAAATTGTGTCAGGAGTTAACTCCTGGCACCACGGACCTTATTGAATAACCAACTTCTGCGTTTTCAAATTTCCTTCCAGCACGAAATGAATAGTATATACTCCTTTTCCAAAATCACTCAGATCAAGTTGCTCGTCAGAATGGTCAAGAATATTCTTTGAGAATAATTGTCTGCCCATCATATCTGAGATATAAATGATCACAGACTCATCAAAATTATTTTCTATTGTGATATTACCTCTTGATGGATTTGGATAAACTGCAAGATCTAATTCAATTTTTTCAGAACAGTAAATATATATCGGTTTGAAATATTCAAATTTACCATCCAGATCTGTTTGCTTTAAACGATAATAAGACCCTTTACTCGAAGGACCTTTATCCTGAAATTTATAGTTAATGATCCTATTGCTATTTCCTGCAGCTTCAATTATTCCGATCGTCTTCCAGCTAATTGCATCATCACTCTTTTCAATATTAAAAAAATCATTATTGATCTCTGTTCCTGTTGCCCATTTTATTTGTATCGTGGAATTATTGCATACACCATCAAAAGAGATCAATGAAACAGGCAGTGGATTAGTACTGTTATTTGAAGCAAGTGTAAATGGGCCAAAAGCTGTTACCACTCCCGAAGTCCGTATGGTGCCGGAATTAGTATTCCCACTTGTAGATCCGTTTCCATGGTCTCTCCATTGAACTCCATCCCATCTTGCCACCCTTAAATTGGATAAGTTAGTAACCCCGCAACTTGTAGAGTCCTTCCATGATAATGTAACCAACACATTCGATGTACCATTCGTTCTGTCAAGCATCCAAAATTCACATCGGCTGATATGATCAAGCGTAAGATCTTTTGAGAGGGTATTGTATAATGGCTCAGTATCGCTCGGAAAATATTCTGCCGTAAAATGATCGTTTACATTACCGGGTGCAGTGATAGAAACCGGACGGAAATAAGGAACTCCATTCCTTGCTATTTTTCCAACCGGAAATGTAAATATCGCATTGCCTATTTTTCTTACCGGCCCGCTTACATGACTGCTGTCAGATGCGGATAATGCTGTAACTCCATTACCAATTATTAAAAGATTGGATGCGCTACTTACCAGACGACCTTTAACAAAGGTAATCGATTGTGATGCCGCATCAAGCTGTAGGCCCGAAAGAAGAGTTACCGTTCTGGATGCATTGCTTTTGTTTACTTTGATCCTCCCGTCAAATAATGAAACTGCATTTGTCGCATCAATCGTTGTGTTTCCTGATCCAATTAATATAAGCTCACTAGAATTTGCCGGATCATATGTAGCATCAATAATAACATTTCCCACCACATCAATAAATCGATTCAACGTTCTTCCATCCGTTAATCGCAGATCATTTAAAACATGGATGGTATCATTTACCGCGATAGAAATATTCGGAATGTTCCCACAAGAATTAATTGCATTAATCGTCACATTATAAAATTCTGTGGCCGGTATTACATCTAACAAATGTGTTACTGCGGCACATCCATTAAGTGGATTAATATTTAATGTTCCATTGTTATGTTTAAATGTTCCACTTGTATGATTGAATAAAACCTGACTCGTATTCCATGTTCCGCCTATATTGAATTGCCCGGAGGGAGCCATGAAGTCTCCGTTCAGCAAACTAAATTTCTGTATCACAAATTGTGTCGTTCCTGCAGCAGGCACAACAGACCCCGAAGGTTTATTGATAACGATCCCGCAAGTTCTAGGAGATCCCGCTGCAATGGAATAGCTTTGTGCACCTATGCCGTTGAAGGTGATGGTTCCGGTTCCTGCATCCGATCCTGCATCAATAAAAAGATCATTCTTGACAGAGAATAAACCATTGAGCATTCCATCACTGTGTGTGAGATTATTCGTCGCATTGATCACATCGCCAACAGCAGATATAATAACAGGAATGTTACCACAGGTATTGTTTGCATTGATCGTTACATTATAAAAATCAGTCGTAGGTATTACATCCAGCGTATGCGTTACAGCTGCACATCCATTAAGTGGATTTATGTTTAATGTTCCATTATTATGATTAAATATTCCTCCCGCATGATTGAATAAAATCTGACTCGTATTCCAAGTTCCTCCTATATTCAATTGCCCGGATGGAGCAGTGAAATCTCCGCTCAGCAAAATAAATTTCTGTATCAGAAATTGCGTCGTTCCTGCAGCAGGGATAACAGATCCTGATGCTTTATTTACTACGATCCCACAGGTTCTCGGAGATCCGGCTGCCACAGTATAGTTTTGTGCGCCTGTACCATCAAAGGTGATGGTTCCGATTCCTGCATCTGATCCGGCATCAATAAAAAGATCATTCTTGACAGAAAATAAACCATTGAGCATTCCATCACTGTGGGTGAGATTATTTGTTGCATTGATCACATCGCCAACAGCAGAAATAATAACAGGAATATTTCCGCAAGTATTATTTGCATTAATAATCACATTATAAAAATCAGTAGCTGGAATCACATCCAGGGTATGCGTTACTGTTGCACATCCATTGAGCGGATTTATAGTTAATGTTCCATTATTATGATTAAATATTCCTCCCGCATGATTGAATAAAACCTGACTCGTATTCCAGGCGCCACCTATATTCAATTGCCCGGAAGGAGCAGTGAAATCTCCACTCAGCAAATTAAATTTCTGAATCAAAAATTGTGTCGTTCCTGCAGCAGGTAATACAGTTCCCGTTGCTTTATTTACTACAATCCCACAGGTTCTCGGAGATCCGGCTGCCACAGTATAGTTTTGTGCGCCTGTACCATCAAAGGTGATGGTTCCTATTCCTGCATCCGAACCGGCATCAATAAAAAGATCATTCTTTACTGAGAATAAACCATTGATCATTCC
>JBBKWX010000071.1:0-8209 GCA_037969175.1 Bacteroidia bacterium
TCCGGACCGCGATGATGAATTGCTTCAAGCATCTGATCACATATACTTCTTGCAGTATCAGCGCTCAGTTCAGGATCATATAAACCTGCTATTCCACACATATTACTCGTTCAGATTTATAAAATCGTCCAACTCCGAAGCAAGCTTTGCTGTAAGTGAAAGTCTTGAATATTTGTCAATATTTCTTTCTATCAATTCTGTTTCTTGTCCTCTATTATAATCATCATAACAGGCAAGAATAATATCACGGATTTCACCGAAATCATCGAAATCTGCACAGGATCCTGACTTGGTTTCTTCAATGATCTTTGCTACATCCGAATCAAGGGGTCCGACACAAAGGATAGGTCGACCGGAAGCTAGATATTCAAAGAATTTACCTGTGAGTATCCCCTTGGCATTTGCGGTATTATTCAATAATAATAAAAGAACCCGGGATGATGATTGCACTTCTGAAACTTTACTATGCGGCAAATATCCCAGATCTTCCACATAATTTTCAAGATCATATTTCTTCAGTGATTCGCGAACACTTATATCAACCTTTCCTGCAAAACGAATTTTTAGATCATCCTTAAAACCTCTCACGGATTCACAAAGCATATGCAAAGCTCTCCACAAAGCATCCGGGTTACGTGAAGGAACAAGACTGCCTATATGTGCTAATGAGAATTTCTCATCGAGTTTGTGACTTGTATTCAGATCACTCTCATCATAACCATTGGTAATGATGATGCATTTTTTATTATTCCAGGAATGATCATGTTCCATAAGAAGATCAAATTCTTCTTTCATGGTTTTACCAACTACGATTATTTTATCCGCTTCAGATAATACTTCTTTTTCCATCTTACGATGTGTATCATCAGCGGCTCTGCTCAACATGAGATCTGTATAGTAATCTATATTGGTCCAGGGATCACGAAAATCTGCAAACCAGGTAATTCCGGTTTTTCGTTTCAGGTCACGTGCTATCACATGCATGCTATGAGGCGGGCCTGTACTAATGATGGCATCAACAGGATTTTCCTTTAACCAGGAGTCAAGAAATTTAACAGAAGGTGCGATCCAATATTTTCGGGCATCGGGTATAAATAAATTACCGCGTAACCAAACAGAAAATTTTTGTGTGATTCCCGCCTTTTTATCTTCCGTCAAAAATCCTGTTTGAATCTTTGACTTTGGATCTGAGCCGGTAAATCTTTTATACAAAGAATACGGTTCCCAAATGGGACGTTTCAATGTTAGGATTCCTTTTGCCTCTTCGAGCAAACTATCGTCGTGCTCAGGAATTTCAGGATTTGTAGGAGTATATACAATGGGCTCCCAACCAAACTCGCTTAAGTATTTCGAAAACTTCAACCAACGCTGAACTCCTGCGCCGCCTGATGGTGGCCAGTAATAGGAAATGATCAGCACTTTCTTCATATCGAATTAAACTTCTTTTGGTTTGCGCAATTGCATGAACAAGATACCAAAAACCAATAACAACAGAATTGCTGAGCTGGCCATGCTGATCTTTTCCCCAACCTGATAAACAGAAGGTTCAAATTTAAATTCGATAACATGCTTTCCTGCAGGAATACGCATTCCACGAAGTACATAATTTACACGAATATGAGGAAGGAGTTCACCATCAATATAGGCATTCCATCCTTTTTCATAGTGGATCTCAGAAAAAACAGCAAAGCCTTCATTCTCCGAATTACTTTCATATTTCAGGTGATTCGGTTCATATGCAACCAGTTTGATCTCACCCGGAAATAAAGCAAGATTTCCTGTTGAATCCGCACTCGTTTCAAAGTTCCAACCTGCTACATAATCTGCAAATCGCTTGTCAACAATTGCTGTAGTTCGGGGTTTAAAATCTGTAAGTGCATTTAATTCTTCATCCGCATTTTCAACGATCTGCAATTTACTCACAAACCATGCATTGCCCAGTGCGTCGGGGTTCAACTGCGCTTGAGGGTTTTTATTCTGATCAGGGACAATGAAATATTTTGTGTTTAGCATGTTCAACACAGCCATATTATTTTTGCTGAGTTGGTATTCATTCAATTCCTGGAAACGTTTTAGTTTTGCTCCGTGATATCCGCCAATTGATTTATGAAAATAAGATGTACTGGCATCATTGAATGTGCTAAGTGTTAAATTCATTACCCTAAAATCAAGAGATTTATCGGACAGAATTTGTTGATCCGCCTGGCTTGGTGTAAATGGATTTTTAATTACAGATGCACTTACAAAATCTTTGTCATTCACAAATCTTTTATCAACTGTCCAATGATCTGTTAATGCAACAAGCGCAATCAAGATTCCGAATACAGCACCGGTGATCTTCTTTTTCGACCAGGCCCATGCCAGTCCGGCGCATGCTGCTACGATCACAAGTCCGCGGATAGCATCCATTCTCAGTACATTTACACGATCCGCATAGAGCGCCTCTTTGAGCCAATCCGGCCATTGATCTAATTGTGCATCTACACTGCCATTAAAACTAAATAATGCACCCGGCAGGATGATCAATACCAGAAACAATCCTCCGCATATATAAAAAGTTTTCTTCAGTGCTTTTAAATTATCCTCATTCTCCTGACCGTTTTCAAAAAACTTTTTTACTCCTAAAAAGGCAAGGAGTGTCATTGAGAAGATGGTCATAACAAGGATCATACTAACAGCTCTGAACTTGTTGTATCCCGGAACATAATCAAAGAAGACGTCGGTGAGTGGCAAGAAATTCTTGCCCCATGCAAGCATCAATGTCAATAAACTTACAATGACCAGCCAGGTTTTTTCAGGGCCTTTCGTTAAGAATAATGCAAGTATCAAAAAGAAAAAACTAACTACTCCAAGGTAGGTTGGTCCTGAAGTAAAAGGTTGAGTTCCCCAATATAATGGTGCATTCTTCACTATGGATTTTGCCTGCCCCTGAGGAATTCCATTTGTTTTCAAAGCCTGTGCTATGGCTGAATTATCACCGGCGTCAGAGCTTGATGGACCGCCCATAAAATTCGGAACGATCAGGGTCATGCTTTCTAATACTCCATAACTCCAATCCAAGGCATAATCTTTATCCAGACCATCTGAATGCTTTTTCTCTGTTAATTCAGAAGGACCACGCGTTGTATATTTTCCATATTCATACGTTGCCCACAAGCTCGTGATGTTTGCTCCGACAGCTAATCCGGCAGCTATGACCAATGCTCCACCTGTAAGTAAGAATCGTTTCATCCAGCCTTCTCTTATGGCTGTTACAAATTCGATGATTCCAAGAATCATCAATGACAACGCCAAATAATAGGTGATCTGTAAATGGTTGGTGTAGATCTGTAATCCCAGGAACAATGCGGTAAGTGCTGCCCCCAGTAATATCCTGCCCCGGAAAGCCATGATCACAGATGCTACAACCGGTGCCATATAGCCTATCGCATGTGCTTTCGAGTTATGTCCTGCCTCCAGTATGATCAAATAATAGGATGAGAAACCAAATGCTATTGCCCCTGCTATTGCGAGTCGTATATCTACTTTAAGAACCACCAGCAAAAAATAAAATCCCAACATGTAGAGGAATAAATAATTCGCAGGATCCGGAACTGTAAGGATCAAAACATCATCAATATATTTCAGCAAATTGGCCGGATACAAAACCGAGATCTGATAAGCCGGCATTCCACCAAACATAGAGTTGGTCCAGAGTGGCTCTTCTCCTGTCTTGGCGCGGAAATCGGATATCTCTTTAGACATTCCTTCCCACATGGAAATATCATGTTGAGACAATTTTTTTCCTTCCAAAACAGGTGAAAAATAGATGATGGAAAGTAGAGCAAAAATTAAGACAGCGACCAGATGTGGCAGTATGCCTTTGAGACGTTTGAGATCCATAAAATTATTTTACTTCTTCGTAATCGACAAATTCGTCTGAGTTTTCTACAGACTTTGAATTTTTACTTTGGTCAATTGTAACTGTTCCTTCGGGCTTGTGTTGTTCATAACCGCCTGCTTGTTTAGCAGACTTCATAGCTTGATTACTAACAGCTTTGATAACAGAAACAAAGATGAATCTTCTAAAGATCCTGAATAAGATCAGGATGGCTAACATGATTAAAAAAAACTCTTTCATGTGTAATATTATTTACTGAGATACATGGATTTTTCCTTGTATAAATGACGGAAATATGGATCTTCCAATCCCTTGATAAAACGTATCGCTTCACCGGTAGATTTCATTTCGGGGCCTAATTCTTTATTGACATTCGGAAATTTATCGAAAGAGAAAACAGGTTCTTTGATTGCAAACCCTTCCAATTTCGGTTCTATGGTAAAGTCCTTCAATTTGTTTGCACCCAGCATAACTTTTGTTGCTATATTTACGAAAGGTACACCATACGCTTTTGCTATGAAAGGCACGGTACGCGAAGCTCTTGGGTTTGCTTCAATGACATAGACCTTTTCATTTTTTATGGCAAACTGGATATTTAATAATCCTCTAACTTCTAAAGCAAATGCTAGTTTTTTGGAATAATCCATCATTTGAGTTCTTACATTATCACTCAAACTAAATGAAGGTAAAACTGCATATGAATCTCCGCTATGAATTCCTGCAGGTTCAATATGTTCCATCAAACCAATCACCAATGCTTCATCGCCATCACATATTACATCTACCTCTGCTTCTTCTGCTCTATCTAAAAAGTGATCAACTAAAACCCGATTTCCCGGAAGATCCTTCATCAGTTTCAGAACCGCACCTTCAAGCTCCTCATCATTGATCACGATGCTCATGCCTTGTCCACCCAACACATAGGAGGGTCTGACCAATACAGGATAACCAACACGATTCGCAACTTCGAGTGCCTCCTCCGCTGATTCAGCAACTCCGTAAAGTGGATATGGTATTTCAAGATCATGCAGCAGATCAGAGAACCTTCCACGGTCTTCTGCAAGATCCATATTTTTGAATGAAGTACCGATGATCTTGATACCATGTTCATGCAAGCGTTCAGCAAGTTTCAAAGCTGTTTGTCCGCCCAACTGAACGATCACACCTTCCGGCTTTTCAAGTTCAATGATCTCGATAATATGTTCCCAAAATACAGGTTCAAAATAAAGCTTGTCTGCAATATCAAAATCTGTAGATACCGTTTCCGGATTGCAATTGATCATGATGGCTTCGTAACCTGATTCTTTTGCAGCAAGGATTCCATGCACACAAGAATAATCAAACTCGATACCCTGGCCGATACGATTCGGACCGGAACCCAGAACAATCACTTTCTTTTTATCACTTACTATACTTTCGTTTTCAGCAACTGTTACATCACCGTTTGCTTCAACGCGTGTAGATTCAAATGTTGAATAAAAATACGGTGTTGCTGCAGCAAATTCTGCTGCACAAGTATCCACCATTTTGTACACACGTGTTACACCTAATTCTTTACGACGGGCATAAACTTCATCTTCGGTAACATTGGAAAGTACGAAAGAAATTTGCGCATCTGAAAATCCTTTTTGTTTTAGCTCCAGCATGAAGTGACGAGGAATATTGCTCAATTGATATCGACGCAATTCCTGCTCTATCATGGTCAGGTTAGAGATCTCTGTAAGAAACCATTTATCGATCTTAGTCAGATTAAACACCGATTGCATCGGCACACCCAATTTGAAAGCATCCTTGATATGAAATAACCTGTCCCAGGATGGAGTTTCAAGGCTCTTCACAATATCATCGATCTTGGTTAAATGTTTGCCATCCGAACCCAAACCGATGCGGTTTATTTCCAGACTCTGACAAGCTTTTTGCAAGGCTTCAATAAAACTTCTTCCTATCGCCATTACCTCACCTACTGATTTCATCTGGAAACCAAGGGTGCGATCACAGCCCGGGAATTTATCAAAATTCCAACGGGGTATTTTCACGATCACATAATCCAGGGTTGGCTCAAAATAAGCTGAAGTAGATTTGGTGATCTGGTTTTGCAATTCATCCAATCTATATCCTATGGCAAGTTTGGCAGCGATCTTAGCTATTGGATAACCGGTGGCTTTTGAAGCCAAAGCTGAAGAGCGACTTACTCTTGGATTGATCTCAATGGCAATGATATCTTCATCTTCCGGATTAACGGCAAACTGCACATTACATCCTCCTGCAAAATCACCGATCGCCCGCATCATTTTGATCGCCATATCCCGCATCCGCTGGTAAGTACGATCAGAAAGTGTCATGGCAGGAGCCACGGTGATGGAGTCTCCGGTATGGATTCCCATCGGATCGAAATTCTCGATAGAACAAATGATGATCACATTATCTGCACTGTCTCTTAAGAGCTCCAGCTCATATTCCTTCCAGCCCATCACGGCTTTATCAATCAGCACTTCGTGGATAGGTGAAGCATGTAATCCTCTGTTCAATGCTTCTTCAAAATCTTCTTTCTTAAATACCAGGCTGCCACCGGTTCCACCCAGGGTAAATGAGGGTCTTATCACCAGTGGAAATCCAAAGGTTTGAGCTATCTCTTTTCCTTCAAGGAATGAATTTGCGATCTTGGCAGGAGCGCATCCAATACCGATCTTTTCCATCAACGCCCTGAATTTTTCTCTGTTTTCGGTAGTTTCAATGGCATCTATATTCACACCAATGATCTTCACTCCATGTTTTTCCCAGATGCCCATCTCGTCAACTTCGATACATAGATTTAAAGCGGTCTGTCCACCCATTGTTGGTAAAACAGCATCTATTTTTCGTTCTTCAAGTATTTTAGAGATTGAATCAGGATTCAGTGGAAGCAGATAAATATGATCAGCTGTTACCTTGTCTGTCATGATAGTAGCCGGATTCGAATTGATCAGACTAACTTCAATACCTTCTTCTTTTAAGGAACGGGCTGCTTGTGATCCGGAATAATCAAATTCACAAGCTTGTCCGATTACGATTGGGCCGGAGCCGATAATTAATACCGATTTAATACTTTTATCTCTGGGCATGAATAGTTTATGATGAAAATGTACAGATTTTGAGACTCGTGCGAAGTTAGGGAAAATCTAGGATTCTCTGATAAAGCTTTTTCAACTATACCTAAGGAAATTGTTAATAAGATGGTCGGGGTTAATGCATAATCTAAGAAGTCTTAATGAATTCAATCCATGATAAGAAATGCTAATTGTGTAGCTTTATGCCATGAAAGCGGCTTTGCTACATGATCGCATAAAGTTTGAACATGGATATCTGGGATATATTCAGGCGGGCGAAGGTCGGAATGTAATTTTGGCTTTCCCGGGCTATGGACGATCTGCTAAGGATTTCGAAGTTTTAGCAGAGCATCTTCCGGCAGATCACAGCTTGCTGGCTATCGATTATTTTGGAGAAGGGGATTCTGTTTTGGACAATCCTGAATCGATCATCTCACTCAAGGAGCTCAACGATTTGATCCGGAGGTTACCGGCTGTTAAGGAATCGGAATCGATCATCTTACTTGGTTACAGTCTCGGAGGCAGGGTCGTTATGACCTTGTTCAATCATTCTCAGGAAAACATTTCAAGGATCATCTTGTTGGCTCCCGATGGGCTCAAACGAAATCCTGTCCATTATTTTCTGAGTGGAACCTCAGCCGGCAGAGCTCTTTTCGCTTTTAGTTCAGAGCATCCCAAAATCATTTCTTCTATTGTAAAGGGTATTACTAATTTAAAGCTGATCAATGATAAGTTGGGTAAATTTGTTCTTTCAAACACATCTAATTCAGGCACATTGAACAAAGTACGGCTGACCTGGAAAAATTTCGCTGTGTTTTGGCCCAATCTGAAGCAATTCAAAAAGTTGGTTGACAAGACCAATACTCCTGTCACACTTGTCATGGGCAAACATGATCGCATCATCAAACCGGTTTTTGCAAATTATTTGCTTAATCCATCCTCAAAGCATGTTAAAACCTTCATTGCAGAAGGAGGCCATGATCTGATCAAGCAAGGATTTCCTTTTGCAGATTGGTTGAAATGAGAAATGCCACCCCTAAGGATGGCATTTATTGATTCAAAACTAGTAAATGTTACTTGTTGCGTTTTTCGCTGGAAACAGTAAGTTTCTTACGTCCCTTAGCACGACGTGCTGCCAATACTCTTCTACCGTTTGCACTAGACATACGGTCACGGAAACCGTGCTTATTGATTCTCTTTCTTCGGGATGGCTGATACGTTCTTTTCATCGCTTTATGCTATT
>JBBKWX010000072.1:0-3694 GCA_037969175.1 Bacteroidia bacterium
TAAATAGGCAGAGAAAAAGAAACCATAGGCATGATCGCATCTTTTCCATTATCCGCAACATCCATATCTGTACGCTTCCCAATAATTGTATAATTCAATCCAAGTCCAAGTTTAGGCATCCCTTGTTTTTTTACCAGCATACTTTGCTTTTGCCATAGCTCCATCTTTCTATCAATTTCTGTGATCATTGGATTTTGATCAAATTGAATATCATTCGATGGACTTAAATCTTTCAGATCAGCCACTAGAGTATCATTGATAAGTACATTCGCATATCGATCTCTGTTCAGTAGTGTATTGAATCGAGCTAATACAGGCTTGCGTTTTTCTTCCAGGATCTTAATATCGGTCAAGACATCTTCAAGCATTATATCCGTTCTGATCACGTCAACCATAGAACCACTTCCGCTCCTGAATTTTGAAACAGCGAGTAATTTAAATGATTCTAAAAGTTCCCTATTTTCATGCTGATATTTTATGATTTGATCCAGCTCATAGATCTCATACCAGGCCGATTTTACATCCAGAAATAATATATTTCTTTCATTTAACCAGGACTGAAATTTAGCTTCCGATGCCAGAGTCATCACATCACCTTGTGAACTTAAAGTTCCAAACCAGGGAAACATCTGATTCAATATGAAGATGGCTCTTTGAGGTCCAAGGCGAGTTTCGATCATTTGTCCGAATGCACTCACAGTTAAATTTGGATCCGGCAACGACCTCACCATATTGATCTTTTGTAAGGATGCTTCGAATTCCAGATACTCTGCTTTTAACTTGGGGTTGTCTTTCTCAGCGATCTTCAGATATTCATCTAAAGACTGTGCGGGAACAGATTTCCAAACTAGCAGAAAAAGTATTATTACAATTTTTTTCATGATGCGATTTTCTTTTGACGTTTGATCACTGATTCTCTCCAATATGCCTGCAACACAGGAACCACAAACATGGTCATTACTTGTATGGTCATGCCACCAACCGTTGGAATAGCCATTGGGATCATGATATCTGCACCTTTTCCGGTTGAAGTAAGTACAGGTAACAATGCAATAATTGCTACGGCCGTTGTCATCATGGCGGGTCTTGCTCTTTTCTTTCCTGCTATCAATACCGCTTCTCGTACCCCTTCAACTGTATCCGGTTTTCGTTCTTCAAAGACCTGATGTATATAGGTTCCCATCAATACTCCATCGTCCGTAGCAATTCCAAATAAGGCTATAAATCCAACCCAAACTGCAACACTCAGATTGATGGTTTGCATCTGAAATAAGTCCCGCATATTCACTCCTGAAACACTGAAATCCATAAACCAGGTTTGTCCATAAAGCCAGATCATGATAAAGCCACCGGCAAATGCAACAAATACTCCGGAGAAGTGAATAGATGATGCAGTAATTGTTTTAAACTGGAAAAAGAGTAATAGAAAAATGATGATCAAACTGATAGGAATAACTATTGAAAGCCTTTTCACAGCCCGGATCTGATTCTCATAACTACCTGAGAATTTATAACTGATACCTGCTGGTATCACCAAACTTCCATCATCAATTTTCTGCTGAATAAAACGCTGTGCTTCATCAACGACATCCACTTCTGCATTGCCCGTTTTTTTATCAAACAAAACATAACCAACCAAGAAAGTCTCCTCACTTTTTATGACCTGTGGACCTTTTACATATTCGATCTTTACTAATTCTCCTAAGGGAACTTGCACACCCGTTGGAGTTGGAACAAGGATCTTACTGAGTTTATCAGGATCATCTCTGAGTTCTCTGGGGTATCTCATCCTCACCGGAAAACGTTCTCTGCCTTCAACTGTCGTTGTGATCTTCATACCACCAATTGCAGATTGAATAATAGTTTGAAGTTTATCTACACTTAATCCATAGCGTGCAATGGCATCCCGGTCAATATTGAGATTGATATAGGGTTTACCAACTATTCTATCTGCAAAAACTGCTTCCTGTTTCACCGAAGGGACCTCTTTCAATATACTTTCTAGCTGCATCCCGAAACTTTCAATGGTAGCCAGATCCGGGCCATACACTTTGATTCCCATCGGTGCACGCATGCCGGTTTGCAACATGACCAACCGGGTTTCGATAGGTTGAAGTTTGGGTGCTGATGTTACTCCGGGGATCTTAGTAACTGCAACAATTTCTTTCCAGATATCATCCGGACTCTTGATATGGGATCTCCAGTTTCTAAAATATTGTCCATCTTCATCTTTGATCAGATCCTTCTCACCAACCCCTTTGATAAGTGCTTCTTCATTAGTTAATGTATCGCCTGAAACTAAAATAAAACGCTTGTTTTTGTCCGTCTTAAAAGTTTCCCGATGCCCCTTTTCATTGATCCTGTATTCTGATTTATAATTGATCACATTCTCAAACATAGATATGGGAGCCGGATCCAAGGCTGATTCTGCTCTTCCTAATTTCCCGACTGCCATATCCACTTCAGGAATATTAGCCAGTCTCATATCTATTAATTGTAGTATTCTCTTATTCTCTTCAACTCCTGCATGCGGCATTGATGTTGGCATCAGCAGAAAACTTCCTTCACTGAGTGAAGGCATAAATTCTTTTCCTACTCCCGGAAATGCATGCGTCATACCCGACCAAACAGATGTGGTTCGGATATTTTTTCCGCTGATATCTGTTCCTTTTGCGATCCATCCAAATGCATTATTGAATCCCAACCAAATGATTAGTCCGAAAAGAATAGTGAACAATGGTATTAGTAAAAATTTTCCTCTGTTATTTAAACACCATTTCAACAAAGGTTCATAGTATCGTACTACAGAAAACAGAGTACCTAAAATGATTCCAAGTAGCACTAAAACAAAAACATAATTTATGATCAGTGAATTCTGATGACCCAATGGAAGCCATTCTTCTGCAAGGAAAAACGTTGCAATAAACAAAGTCAGGATCAAACTAATATGCTTTGTCCAGGGTTTTATACGTTCATTCCAGGTATGCTCTAAGAGATTATTTAATCCTAGAACAGTCAATGCCAATGGCAACCACATACTAAAGTATGTTGCTAGTATCAACCCTGAAATTATAAAGCAATAACTCCAAAATCGCCTTACTTTTTTCTTATCATAATCAATAGAAAAAATTAGATGAGCTAATGCCGGTAATACCACAATACCCAAAACAAATGAACCTAACAATGCAAATGTCTTAGTGAATGCAAGAGGTCTAAATAGTTTCCCTTCTGCTGCCTCCATGGCAAATACAGGAAGAAAACTCACAACGGTTGTGGCTAATGCAGTTGTTATAGCAGGTGCTACTTCAATTGTTGCTGCATAAATAACCTCTAGTAATTTTTTGTCTTTTGCGTTTTTATTTTCAGGTAATTCTAAATGCCGGATGATGTTCTCTACAAATACGATCCCCACATCCACCATGATCCCGATAGCGATTGCAATACCTGAAAGTGCAACTATATTGGCATCAACCCCTGTGTAACGCATCACGATAAATGTCATCAAAACCGCAATGGGCAATAGTCCAGAGATCAACAAAGATGCTCTCAGATTTAATATCAAAATGATAACTACAATGATGGATATTAAAATTTCATGAGAGAGTGCCGTTTCTAAAGTTCCAATTGTTTCTTTGATCAAATTGGTTCTGTCATAGAAAGGAATGATTGTTAACTGACTTGTTCTTCCATCTGC
>JBBKWX010000073.1:0-8542 GCA_037969175.1 Bacteroidia bacterium
GGAAAGATAATTTATTACAGAAAGCATGTCCATTAGCACTAAAAACAGATCAAGGCACTCAGC
Organism: Bacteroidia bacterium; assembly: GCA_037969175.1. GTDB lineage: Bacteria > Bacteroidota > Bacteroidia > AKYH767-A > JBBKVM01 > JBBKWX01. Next base: position 64 of record JBBKWX010000073.1, read on the forward strand.
GAGATCAGCGGGAAAAGGAATGACTGTTTGATGCAGTGAGAATGTCAATTAGCACCAAAAAAAGGCCAAGGCACTCAGCGGGATTCCGTGGGAAATTTCTTTTTTGATTTGTTGTTTGTTGCCTGTGATTTCTTATCACCACTAAGGTCACAAGTGCAGTTAGTGTCACTTAGTGTTCTGCGTGATCTAATTGGTTTAAAAAAACTGACCCCCGCCTTAGCCTTCAGCTACTGCAGACGAAGTCTGACCGCTGATTTTAGACCTCTGTCTACCGACCCTTGACCACTCCATTCGGCTCACTGCAAATCAATATTTAGACTATTAATGATTCTTGATTTTTTGATATCATACAAGAATGGTTTGTTTTCTAAGCCCCTTTCATTTGCCATACATACTACTATAGTAGTAAAAGTTATATTGAATTGACTCATATTGTACTTTTTCATTAAATTGCTATGCTGTCCTCCAATCCCATGTACAATCAGGTATGAAAAAAGTAATTCCTTTCCGTTTAGCCTTGGCCGGGCTATTAACACTCTTTTTTACAAAAGGAGACGCACAGACCTGGACCCGAACATTTGGCGGATCTAAGAATGAAGCGGCAAATCAGATAATACAGACTTCAGATGGTGGATATTTGATTGCTGGTAATTCAGATTCATACAGTAATAAGCAAAACATCTATCTGCTTAAAACTAATCAGCATGGGGTCATGCAATGGCAAAAAACCATTTTCTCTAATTACTATGAATCAGCAATTGGTTTAACGCTGACTGATGCCGGATCGATTTTTTTGATAGCAAATTCAACCGATAGTATAGCGTATAAAAAGATTTTACTAATCAAACTAGATTTGTCTGGAAATGTACTTTTTTCACAAAATATTTCAGGGAACCTAACGGAAACAGCCAGTGGTATAGTAAATGCAGGTAATGATTTGGTCGTCTCAGGGACTGTTAATAATCTCAGTACTGGAGAAGATATTTTTACATTAAAACTGGATAGTTTAGGTACTCCTATTTGGAGAAAAGAAATTAATATTCCTAATACACAAAGGAATAATGCAATTAAGAAAAAAGGGAACGGTGGATTTCTAATTGCCGGAGTCACAGTTGTTGGAAATTCTGATTTTGAGTACGCAGTAAGTTTGAATAGTATTGGAGATACATTATGGACAAGACAAACAAACTATGGTTATAATTTAGGAGGTTTTATTTCTTGTGCTACATTAGCCGGCGATTCGATCCATATTTTTTCAAATAATAATACATCAACTAATTCAAAGAATATTCAGTTTGTTGCCTATACTTCTAGCGGTAATTTTTCACGCCATTATTTTAATTTCTCGGAAAGTGGATTGATCTACGATATTTTGCCAGATACCTCAGGCGGCTTTGTTGTTGCTGGAAAGCTTGCGCAATTTCTATTTACGGCACATTTTAGTTCTTGGAATTCAGAGATAAGATGGATTCGGACTCAACTCGCTCACAAATCAGCTACATTGAGTGCAAAATATACTTCAATTATTGGTTCAGGTAACAAATTCATACTTGCCGGCAATTCCAATATGTTTGGCTATTACGATGGAATAAAAGGCACAAATATTTTTATTCAATCACTGCATAATGATGGAGGTATGGATGCAATGGATCCGGTATCAATTGTCAGCGACACAGCTGTTTTTTGCTACGGTGACACTACTACTTTAAGTGTTTCTCCAAACTTTGACTATTATCAATGGATCAAATACGATTCGAAGAAAGCCAGATCCAGCTGGGTTCCTGGTGTCAACAGTTTTGCTCTGCCAGTAGATTCCGGAGGTGATTTTTATTGTACCCTATGGAATGATGATTATTACGCATTTGCTTCAAGAACTTACAACAATCGTGTCCCATGTTATGGTAAACCAGATACCACGATCAAGAATACCGGAAAGCTAATCCATTGTATCTTAATGGGTACGATCAAATTGTATGTTGCTGAAGCATCGAACACAACATATCAATGGTATTATAATGGGGTTGCTATTCCCGGGAGCAACAAACATGAGCATATTCCACTGGTTACGGGGAATTACGCTGTTCAGGTAACAAATCCATGCTTCAGCCTCACATCATCCGGAACTTTTGTAGATGTGACAAATGGTCCCATAGTTGAAGTTTATTTAGATACATTATATGGACTGTATGATTCAAGATCCGGAATTGCCTGTAACATACTCCTTTCTGGTGGAATATTAGGGACTTCCTGTCAATGGTATAAAGATGGACAGTTTTTAGGCCTTACTACACCATACATACACGCGAATGCTCCCGGAACATATTGGGTAGACCGAACTTCCCCATGTGGTGTTAACAGGGGTGTTTATACAGTTATTTACGACACGCTTACCGCTACTTTAAAAGCTCATGGACAATTAACGGGATGCTTCACAGCTTATACAATGTTATCGGTCAATAAAATTGGGTATTATCATGAATGGTATCGTAATGGTGTCCTGCTAAATACCGCAACAACCGACACAATAATTTTGCTGAGGGATTTTGGTTCTGGTTTATATCATTGTAAAATTTATAATGGAGGGTGTCAATATATATTTTCTGACACGATTAATTACCAATACAACGTTGCTGGAAATTTTTCCATTGATTACGGGATTACAGCAGTCTCTTGTGGTGCGCCAAAAACACTTACTGCGCGTTTTAATACAGCCTCTTTTTATCAATGGTACCTGGATGGAATTGCCATTCTTAATGCCAACAGTGTATCTTATAATGCTACGCAAAGCGGTACTTATCATTATGTTGCACTGGCTGCATGTGGTACCGGCGCATCATTACCTGTAAAGATACAGTTCGGTCCACCAGCAACATTTACAACTACTATACTCCCTGACAGACCTGTTATTTATCGAGTAGCCGATACACTCTCCGTTCAGATCTCATATGAATATCCACCACCTGGTACCTCAATTCAGTGGAAGTTAGATGGACAAAACACAAGTTTTTGGTCAAATACCAACCTAAAACTGGGCGGATTATATGAATGTTACCTGACAAATGCTTGTGGAACCACCTTGGCGAGTTCCATTCAAGTTGGAACCTATGTTGAGAACAATGTACTTAGCATCATAGGTGATACCATCCTCTGTCAAGGAGACTCTGTAATTCTGGAATTACCCAACAGTATCAATGGAAGTTATTATTGGAATAAAAGTGGGTTTTCAATCTCTGGTGCAATTTCAAAGCAACTAATTGTTAAGGAGTCTGGAATTTATTATGGGACCTACAGAACACTTTTTGGACCGGTTGCTACCGTAGCAGTAAAAGTTGTTGTTAATCCAAAGCTTTTTACAGATATATATCACTCAGCTCCTTTATCAATCTGTTCAAATCCTACGGTTGAATTATCAGCGCCCGTGAGGAATGACTTTAGCTATCAATGGTATAGTAACGGTTTTGTTATCCCAGGTGCTATAAATAACAATTTTTTTGCATCATTATCCGGTAGCTACACTGTTTCAATCATTGACAGCAACAATTGTGAATCAATACTTGGAAATGCGAATGTCAAGGATTCTGTTTTAACTAACATAACCCTGGCATTGGATGGTCCAAACATCATTTGCCAGGGTGAGGCAAAGACCATTAAAGCTCCTGCCGGTTTTATATCCTATCAATGGTTTGCAGATAACACAATTATTCCGGGCGCTACAGACGATTCCCTTGTAGTTAATATGCCTGGGCACTACAAAGTAGAATTGTTAGACAACAACGGTTGTAAAAGGACCGGTCGTATTTATATCCGACAATTTATGCCGATAGGTTCAACTTTTAAGGTACAGCCAGTCCTTTGCAATTATAATGGGTCATTTCAACGAAGATTTGATGAACCTGTAGATGTGATTGTGACAGGACCAAACGGATTTTACCTAAGTAGAAATCAAGTAACAATCATTGGCAGCTCCAACCTCCCGGCAGGGAACTATATATTTAAATATGGTCCTCCAAATACATCTTCTTGTTTTCAATTAGATACGTTGGATCTTCAAGTTGAGCCATTTAGTCCTGTCATTGGTTTAATATACAGCAATCAAAATGCATGTTCGAATAAAATAGTTGGATTGGCTTTGGAATCTCCTTCAAGTATCGGTTACACTCTTTGGTCCACAGGGGCAACCACATCTTCAATTGCAGTTTATAGTTCAGGATATTATTCTGTCACACAATCCAACCTTTCCGGGACCTGTTCTGGAACCGATAGTATTTATGTTGAAATCAATCAGGCTCCTTCAGTAAGTATATCTGTAGCAGGTAATCCAAATTTTTGCCTTGGGAATTCGGTTACATTAGATGCAGGTTCGGGGCATGCCAGTTATCATTGGAACACGGGAGCAACAACCCAAACCATTTTAGCTCCAGTCGGTGGAAAGTATATTGTGATCGTTCAGGATAGTATCAATTCCTGCACGGCTACAGACACTGTCTTTGTTAATGTTTTGAATGGGGTTGCACTCAATATTGCTGCAACCGATACTGTCAATGTTTGCCAGGGTGAAATGATTTTTCCTGTACAATATCAAACTGGAATGACCTATCTGTGGTCGAATGGACAAACAACTCCAGCCATGATACCAGCCGGTCCCGGGTGGTACACACTCACAGCTTTTAATCCCAATGGCTGTAATGTTGTTGATAGTGTATTTATTAATATCGTTAACCCTGCCATTCCCAATATCACCGCTGCCGGACCGACAACTTTTTGTCAGGGCCAATCTGTTTCATTGAATGCCGGGGTGATCGCAAGTCAGTATTTATGGTCAACCGGAGAAACTTCTCAATCAATATCTGTATCCGTTTCAGGTTGGTATTGGGTCAGTGTTACCAATGGCGGATCGTGTGCCAATAAGGATTCTATTCAGGTTATGGTTAATTCCAATCCTGCAGTAAACATTTCGCCCGGAACAACGATAGACGCATGTCAGGGACAAACTGTGTTACTCAGTGTCACGCCAACATTAGGTCATTCGTTTTTGTGGTCAACCGGCGAAACCACTTCACAAATTCTTCTGAATAGTTCAGCTAATCTGGATGTCACTGTTACCAATAATGCCAATGGTTGTTCAACCATGGCAAATGCAAGTGTGACATTCTATGCCTTGCCTATAGTATCCATTACTGCTGCCGGTCCAACATCTTTCTGCCAGGGAGATAGTGTACTAATCAATGCATTGAGCTCCGGAACCAATTTTATTTGGTTAAGAAACAATGTGCCCATACCCGGAGCAAATTCATCAGCATTTATTGCCAAGATCAAGGGAACATACAAATGTGTAGCTTCAGATGTTAATGGTTGTCTGGCGATCAGCACCGGTCTTAAAGTTTCAGTGCCCTGTGTCCCTATTGGTGGAGATGTTTGGAAGGAAACTACAGATGAATTGTTTTTTGATGATAAGTTCTTGACGATCTTTCCGAATCCTGCTTCAGATTTGATCTTTATTAGTACAACATTAGCGAATTTCGATCTCAGAATATATGCCTCAGATGGAAAGCTGATCAGAGATTTGCAAAATCAAAATGGTGAAAATGCAATAGACATTTCCATGCTGCCGGATGCTATTTATTATTTAATCGCTACTGATGATCAGGGAAAAATGAGCTCAGCAAAATTCCTCAAAAAGTCAGACTAAAATTGTTCAATTATTTATCAGATGGATTGAAGGAGAGCTCAGCGATTTTAATTTATGCGGCGGGTCACCACTGATTTTTTCCGTGCCATTTCTGTGCCCCGAGGCCCCGCCCCGAAGTCTCGGGGACTTCTGGGTGTCTTGTGAAGTTTCCGTGAGATCAGCGGGAAAAAGGAAAGACCGTTAGATGCAATCGCATTATAATAACGCATAGAGAGTTCCTTAGTGGTGAAAAAAAGCAATCACATAGCTCAATCAACCTTCGCTCATCGCTTTCCGCTCTTCGCTCTAATTTTTTTCCTATTTTTAGGCCTTGCAAATCAAATCAGACAACAGACATGAGCATATTGCTGGAGATAAAGAACCTGGTAACAGAGTTCAAAACGGACGACGAGATACTGAAAGCCGTGAACGACGTGAGTTTCACAGTGAACCGCGGAGAGACAGTAGGGATAGTGGGCGAATCGGGATCGGGGAAGTCGGTGACCAGCCTCTCGGTGATGCGCTTGATACCCAGCCCTCCAGGGCGCATTGCATCCGGAGAAATTATTTACCATGGCCGGGAAACGGGTCCGGTAAACCTTCTTACTTTGTCGGAGAAAGAGATGCGCGGCTTCCGTGGGAACGATATAGCGATGATCTTTCAGGAGCCGATGACCTCACTAAATCCCGTGTTTACATGCGGAGATCAGGTGATGGAGGTGATTCTGCTGCATCAGAAGATCAGCAAACAAGAAGCAAAACAACTTACGATAGAACTTTTTAAGCGTGTAGAATTACCGCGTCCTGAGGCTATCTTCGATACGTATCCGCATCAAATTTCGGGTGGACAAAAACAGCGTGTGATGATCGCTATGGCGATGAGCTGCAACCCATCCATCCTGATCGCGGATGAGCCAACAACAGCGCTCGACGTTACAGTACAAGCGACTATCCTGGATCTGATGCGCCAGCTGCAGGTAGAGACCGATATGGGCATCATGTTTATCACCCATGATCTGGGTGTGATAGCAGAGCTTGCTGATAAAGTGGTGGTGATGTACAAAGGAAAGATCGTGGAACAAGGCACGGTTTGGGATATTTTCTCTAATCCAAGACATCCTTATACCAAAGGACTGTTAGCTTGTCGCCCGCCATTGGGCAGAAAGCTGAGTCATCTTCCTACGATCACCGATTTTATGGAAGAAGACAAAGACGGAAACCTGCTTGAAAAAGAGGCTACTGTTGGAGGGATGGTAAATAAATTTGTCGTTACCGATGAGCAGATAAAAACACGCAGAGAGGAGCTTTATAAAAAAGAACCTATTCTGAAGTTGAAAAATATGAAGACCTATTTTCCGATCAGCACAGGTTTTTTCGGGAAGACAAAAGAATATGTGAAGGCAGTTGATGATGTGAGTTTTGATGTGTATCCGGGTGAGATCTTAGGCCTTGTTGGTGAATCAGGTTGTGGAAAAACTACGCTTGGAAGATCCATCATTCGTTTGGTTGAACCAACGGAAGGACAAATTATTTTTGAAGGAAAAGACATCACTCATATTCCGAATAAAGAAATGAGAGAGGTTCGGGAAAATATACAGATCATTTTCCAGGATCCTTATTCTTCGCTCAATCCGCGTATCACCGTGGGTGACGCGATCATGGAGCCAATGATCGTACATAAAAAATACGCCAACGACAAAGAGCGTAAGGAAAAAGTGATGGCGCTTTTGCGCAAAGTGAATATGAAGGAGCAGCATTTCTATCGTTACCCGCATGAGTTCTCAGGCGGACAACGTCAGCGTATTTGCATTGCTCGCGCACTAGCTCTCTCACCTAAGTTTATTATCTGCGATGAATCAGTTTCTGCACTTGACGTATCTATTCAGGCCCAGGTATTGAATTTATTGAATGAGTTGAAGAACGATTTCGATTTCACGTATATCTTTATTTCGCATGATCTGAGTGTTGTGAAGTTCATGAGCGACCGTATGGTGGTGATGAACAAAGGCAAGATCGAAGAGATGGGATTTGCTGATGAGATCTACAACAACCCTCAGACGGAATATACCAAGAAGCTTATCGCTGCTATCCCGAAAGGTGAGCTTGCAGATATCAAAGCTTCTATGGAGCGGAAGAAACAAGAAAGCGTTTCCTGATCTAAAAATTGTCATGCTAAGAATTTTCATCTTCATACTGCTGTCGGGATCATTTATCTCTTGCAGCAATTCGGAGCTGAATACTGCTGCTCATTTTCAAAATGGCTTTGAAGAAAGTTCGGGTTTCAATGAATTAGAAGGAGTGCAAACCGCAGAAGTTCATTCCGGAAAATTTGCTTTGGAGATGAAGCCGGAAAGAGAGTGGGGGCCTTCGTTTCAAAAGAAATATTCATTGCTTCCTGTTACCCAACCCAAAGGAATTTTGGTAAGCATTTGGGTAAAGTCCAATGTGAAAATGCCCAAAGCTTTGTTGGTGATACAAGTGGATTCTTCCGGTGTAAATAAATTCTGGGAAGGAAAAGAATTAGGTCAGCAGGTCTTTGAAGCGGGCGTATGGCGGCTGTTCCAGGTAAAACAGGAGCTGGGTAATTTTTCTCCCGAAGATGAGATCAAAGTCTTTGTTTGGAACAAAGACAAAGAGCATATTTTTCTGGATGACTGGCAAATACAATTTATGAGATGATAAAATCTCTCAAAACTTTTTGGAAAGAATTGTCGGGAGCAGAAATTATTTTGCTCCTTCTTGTTTTGGTAGCGGTCAGCTTTCCTCTTTTTAATCATTTGGGTTTTGCAGCATTGTATCGTTGGGATGAAT
>JBBKWX010000074.1:0-3430 GCA_037969175.1 Bacteroidia bacterium
CAATTGCCAAAACGCCCTGTTCCCGTACTTGCCGGTTTCCAGTTGATGGTCTTGTTCAGCTCCATCATTCTTGCTTTCAGGGCGGTGGTCTTTACAAACCAGGAATCAAGCGGGTAGTAAAGTACAGGCTTGTCGGTTCTCCAGCAATGCGGGTAACTGTGTTCGTATTTCTCCACTTTGAAAGCCCTGCTTTCTGTCTTCAGTTTGATAGCAATGCGCTCATCAACGCTGAGGTATTTATCTCTTCCCTGTTTTACTCTCTCCGCCTCTTTTTCTTCTGCACTCAGGTAATCTTCTTTTACAAATTCATTAGCAAACTCGCCCATCTCCTCGGTAAACCGACCGCGTTTATCTACCAGTGTCAGCGAACCGATTCCATTTTCACGGGCTACTCTAAAATCGTCCGAACCAAAGCTGGGCGCAAGATGTACGATACCTGTTCCATCTTCGGTAGTTACAAAATCACCACCAAGTATACGGAATGCATCCCCGTCTTCCGGCTGTGCATAAGGCAAAAGCTGCTCATATTTTTTTCCTACAAGATCAGCCCCTGTTATTTCTGATTCTATGCGGTAAGGCAGAACCTTGTCTGTTGCTTTGTACTCCATAGGAAGCTCAGCAGCATCAGCGCTGAAATAGGCTCCCATGCGGTCTTTTGCAAGGATCACACTACAAGGCAATGCCGTGTATGGGTTGAATGTACGGACTCTTACATAGCTGATCTTTGCGCCCACAGCCAATGCCGTGTTCGATGGCAAAGTCCAGGGGGTGGTGGTCCAGGCCATGTAGAAAAGATCGTTTTCATCCAAAGCTTTGAACATAGCCACAGCTGTGGTATCCTTCACCATGCGGTAGCAACCCGGCTGGTTTAATTCATGTGAACTAAGCCCTGTTCCTGCAGCCGGTGAATATGGTTGTATAGAATAACCTTTATAAAGCAGGTCTTTGTCGTATAGTCTGCTAAGCAGGTTCCAGACGCTTTCTATATAGTTGTTTTCGAATGTGATATAGGGATTTTCAAGATCTACCCAATAGCCCATCTTGCGGGTCAGGTCATCCCATACATTCTTATATTTCATCACCTCCTTACGGCAGGCGGCATTGTATTCTTCAACTGTGATCTTCTTGCCTATGTCTTCCTTGGTTATTCCCAAAGTCTTTTCAACGCTCAGCTCTATCGGCAATCCATGGGTATCCCATCCTCCTTTGCGTTTTACCTGGAAACCTTTCATCGTTTTGTAGCGGCAAAAGATATCCTTTATGGCACGCGCCATCACATGATGTATTCCGGGCAAACCATTTGCTGATGGCGGACCTTCATAGAATGTAAACGCAGGACTTCCTTCGCGGCTTGTGATGCTCTTTCCAAAGGTATCTTCGTCCTCCCAGCTCTGAAGTATTTCTTTGCTTAGGGCAGGCAGATCAAACTGCTTATATTCGGGGTATTTATTTTTCAAAGTATCTCCTTATTTAGGATGTGCAAAAGTAAGAAAAAAAGCCCAAGATTCGTGTGATTCAGGTATTAACTCTTCCAGCAGTGTTGGATAGTTTTTTTCACCATAGAGGCATCGAGACACAGAATTCAAAGAGAGATATTGTGAAGAAACTTGCGGTATTTATTGCAAACTTTTCCTTTGAAACCGCAAAGGCGCATGAGTTTTTCGCAAAGACGCCAAGAGAGCCTTTTTGAAACTTGTGATCTATTTCACTTATTTGTGATTTTTATTCTGCGATTATCAGTCCCCTAAACGTTTTGGCTGAGTTTTTTTTCACCATAGAGGCATGGAGACACAGAAGTCATAGAGAAAAAATGCCGCTGTGATCTTACACTTTAGAATTTAAAATTTAGCATTTATTATTTATCATTATTTTAAACACTCCAACACTATTTTTCCGAAAATCTTTCGGAAAAATCACTCCTACACTCTGCCTTAGATATTGAGTATTAGATATTGAGTATTGGTTATTGAGTATTGGTTATTGAGTATTACTTAATCACCTTCCTGCTCCTAACCATCGACCCTGCACTCTGCACCATGCTGCGGGCATAGGCACTCAAACTATCTGCACGGGAAGTATGCGTTGAATAATAGTTCTGCGTATCCTTGCTTCTGTATTTGTAAAGCGAAGGATCACTGTCTTTTCTCCATATAAAAAAGTATTCCTGATCCAGACAACCCAGCTTATCATCGGCACTGAAATACATACATGGCCGGGCCTCTTTTTGCAGATCCATTCCAAATCCATTGTTGGTATAACTTGCATTCAACGCTCCCATAATAGTTGCATAAATATCGATCTGTCCGCCCAGATTCTCATACTTTTTTGCAGGCAAACCATGTATGATAAAGGGCACATGATTATAACTCAGATCCATATCATACACCGGATCTATTATAGCTCCATGATCACCCGTCACAATAAATAATGTATTTTTTCCCCAGCTCTTGCTTTGGATCTCTTCAAAGAATTTCTGCAAAGCCCAATCGGTATATTCTGTTACTTTCTCATTTGTTTTATTCGCACGCGGAACAAAAGAAATATTCTCAGGAACGATATACGGACCATGATCACTGCCTGTTAAAATTGCTGTAAAAAACGGACCTTGCTTCACAGCTTCATCCATCTTTTTCAAAGCTTCGCGATACTGCACATGATCAGGAACACCCAGCGTACTTAACACTTCAGATGAGTTATAATCTTTCTGCGATATTATATTTTGATAATCATTATTGGATAAAAATCCGCCCATATTATCAAACTGTTCATCATGCGTTGTGAAGAAATAGTTTGTATAGCCAAGAGCTTTTAATGCAGTTGCGATGCCTCCAAATTTTTGCTGACTATCCATATCCTTCATTGGATGTTTTGCCATGGGAGCAGGCATGCCAAATAGTGAGCTGTATACTCCGTTGAATGTATGTATCCCTGCCGAATAAAAGTTGGGCCAGTAAGCTGAAACGTTAGCCAGGCTGTCGATGAAGGGTGTTAGTTTTTTCCCATCTTCAACCAATCCTGTTTTCTTCATAGCCATGCTCTCCATCAGGATCAATACCACGTTCATCTTTACAGTTTCTCCTTCTGCTATTATCTTTCTCAACAAGGGATATTCCGGATCATTACCTGCATTTAGTGCTGCTGAAGCCATCGCCAATGCTTCCTTATCATCCATCAAATTGTAAACAGCGTTCTCCGGATTCTTCGCATCCAACCAGGATCTCCCGAGAGTAAAAACAGGATTCAGCCCCAACTGATTTGCAAAGGCATGATCAGAAAAAAATGCAGTTCCCCAACGGATTGGACTCTTAAAACTTACACGCCCTCTTAATCCTAAAAACAAAATCAATAAAAAGATAAGCGGGAAAATTATACGAACAGGAATAGAATAAATTTGTTCAGATCTTAATCTTTTTAAATTCTTTTTCATCAA
>JBBKWX010000075.1:0-3579 GCA_037969175.1 Bacteroidia bacterium
CAAGGGAAAATATTTTGTGGTACGGGTTGGGCAAGTCCTGTACATTCATCAACAGATGGCATAAACTGGAATGGTCCTCTTTGGTCTAGTTTAGGTTTCTCGCAGTCGCGGGTTGTGATCGCGGTTGCAACTGACAGCAGCGACCGGATCTTTGCCGGCACCGAAGCCATTGGTGTTTACAGATCTGTAGATAATGGGCTGAGCTATCAATGGGCAGGATTCTCAGGAGGCGATGTTACCGATATACAGGTAAGTCCGAATCAATCGGTATTTGTAGCACATAATATAGCCGGGAATTCATCGGGATTTCTTTACCGATCCATAGATCATGGGGCATCCTGGACCCCAAATCTCATGATCAATAAAGGCTATACAAATTGCATTTTTGTTGCAAGTGATGATAGTATTTTTGTAGGAACTACACTCGGAGTCTGGCTTAGCACTGATTATGGAAATTCATGGTCACAGCTGAACGGAGGACTAAATGATGGAAATCTTGTTATCCTTTCTTTGGAGTTGGGAAAAGATGGATACCTATATGCGGGTACTGCCGGAGCAGGGATCTACAAAAGTATCAATCCTATAAAATCGACCATCACCGGCATTCCTAACAAGCAAAATTCTTTCTTATTTCAGACATATCCCAATCCAAGTTTTGGAAATTTTACCATTGAAATTTCAAATGAGAAAAGTGGAAATTTTAATTTTCTTTTAGTGGATCACCTTGGGAAATCGATTTATCAAAAGGATCATTCATTAGAAAAAGGAAAGAATCAAATTGATCTCAAACTATCGCTTCCATCAGGTCTTTATCTATTGCGTGTTTCCAATGGTGATCATAGATCAACCAAAAAAATCATGATCAGATAACTATTCATAAACAAAGTGATTTTTAGTAATCATTCTCAATAATTTCAAAAATAAAATCCAAACTTTAGCAGATTACTGAATCTTAAAGTGGGATCATGGATTCCATCATATCTTAGTTTGGTTCGGAGTTCGGATCGCAGAAACTTATTGAACTTAATTCCAAGTTCATTATCAATATGAAAGTCCATATTCCTAAAATTATCATTTGATGCGAAAACATTTCCTCCGGATCGTATATCCAAATCCGGGGTGATAGCATGTTTGGCACTAAGGGTAATCTTGTATCCTGTTTCGATGGCCATTTTCTCGCCTCGTTCTACTCCCGCCAATTCCTCTACTCCATTGATATCAAATAATTTCTCATCAAGCAACATCATTATTTTTAGCTGAGGAAGTGATACATCAATCCTGAGCTTTTTAATTTTGAACCTGGCTCCGGGTCCTGCATTCAAGGTTCCCGGACTCAAAATAGAGGACACTTTTTTACGCATGCCAATTTGCGAATCATCTTCATAGGTATTTAATACTCCTGTTTCTAACTCGCAATTTATGATCGCTTTTACTTTATCTTTATCATTAAACTCAAAGCTGTTCGTTAAATTCAGATCATCATCATCTTTAACAAATTCATTTATTCGAAAATAGCTTAACACATATCTTGCAGATTGATCAAAAGTCATTCTTCCGAATTTGTAAGTATATGATTCTTCTAATTTCAGATCAATACTTAACCTATTTTCCTGACCGGAAGTTGGATTCGTATACGAATCCATTCCAAATGCCGCAAATCCGGAAAACTTAAATTCAGATCTCTTGAGCAACACTTGTTGATGTGTTTTAAATCTATAGAGCTCTTTTAAAGGACGTAATGGATCTCTGATTTTCTGCTCTGCAACCCCGGAGATCATGAGGTAGTGTAAAAAAAAATATCATGTAAACGGGATACATTATTATAACTCTTAAATAATTATTAATCTGCGATTTGTATATACTTTGTTAAGGTATCAGCTGTTAGTGAATAAGCCTTTAAGTGCTTTACAAGATTGCCATTCGTGTCTAACAGAATATTATGAGGGGTATTGGTAAAATCCACGCATTCCGTACATACTTTTTCTGTGAAATTTGCATGTTTTTGGTGATATAAGTTGCCATGCATTTCGCGGTCCAAAATATAAACGGTTCCCCTATAATCGCTTTCTAGAACTAGTTTTTCAATTTGTTTTGGTTTGTAATCGAGTTCAACCAGAATAATCTTCATATCCGGAAATTTCAAAGATAGATTCAAAAAATGAGGCACTCTTACTTTACAATAGGCACATGTACTTGAGCATATACTTATCATAGTATTTGCTGAACTTTTGGCCAATTGCTTTACTTGTTCTGCATTGATCGTTTCGATGATCACCTTATTATTTGCCGCATTTGCAATTCCGGCAATATGATTCCCTGAAAAAGGTTTGATCATTTCTTTTTCTTTTGAATTCATTTTCTCAAATGCGTCTGTTCTTTTTTGTGCAGAGATTCCCGTAGTAAAAAGAATACAGATAAAAATCAGCAGTAAATTTTTCATGGTTTCAGGTTTTAGTCCCGCTATACTTACGGGTATTAACAGGCTAAATATAAACTATATACGAATGAAATAAAACTGCATATATGCTGAGAAATGAATTATTTTGTCTTTAACAGGATACTGCCATATTTGGATTTTCCAAGATCAACGACATATTCTCCTTTCAAAATAGTTAATCCATCCCGACCAAGAGCATTGGCAAGCTCTTCTGGCAATTCTATGTCTCTAAAGATCCTGAATAGTGGATCGTATTCTTTTCCGTCTTTCGAATTATCCGATAAAATATCCAATTTTAATCTGCCATCTTTGCCCAGGCTCATTTCAGCTATTGCAGAATTTGGCTCTTTCAGTATGATATTATTTACCCTATTCCAAATGACAAGAATACAAAATCCTCTATCTCCTCCGCAACTGTCATCAAAGTGACTTGATCTTGTAGTAATGCCAACAAAAAGTCGCGGGCTGGTTTGTACTATCGTCTTTTCAGATAGAACATTGGCTGCATGTGAACTGTAGATACATGCAAATCCGACAAGCATGATCAATAAATAAACTAATTTTTTCATGATTTTATTTTTACAAATGGCCCTGCAGGCAGGCCATTCAGATTCATATTGCTTATTGTACAGACACGTTTAGCACGACTCCCCCATAGGCAGATTTAGAGTAATCAACCACATACTCGCCGGGCAAGATCACTATCTTTTTCTTGCCTAAAGCCTGACAGATCTCAGGAGATAAATAGTAGTTCTTATACACATAAAAAAGTGGTGCTTTAATATCTGCGTCTGTAGCTTTATCTTCAGTTACATTAAACAAAAGTTTGTTTCCCTTCAATAACTGGATATCAGCTATACCTTCATTCTCCTGTAACACCGGAATGCGATTGCCTACGATATTTGCATCTATGATGATACAGATCCCTTTTGTCCCGCCACAACTATTATCTTGAGGATGAGATCTCGTACCGAATTTAACTGTGAAGCGCTCAGTTGATTGCATACTTACGAGCTCTTTTGGAGGGCTGCTTGTTAATTCGTTACCTGCAAATAAGCCGGCAGGAAGCAGGAACTGAAATGCCATTAACGTTAGAAATGGCTTGATTAAATTTTTAATGATTGTTTTCATGATTTGATCTT
>JBBKWX010000076.1:0-20176 GCA_037969175.1 Bacteroidia bacterium
CAAAGCTTAATAGACCTCATGGAGATAGATGGAATCTTGATCTCAACCTTAAATGCTGAAGATTCATTAAGTCATGAATATTATATACGTGAGTGTATCAAACAAGTGGCTGAATTCAATATGTCACTAGAAGGATTGAAGAAAAGAACTCTTTCTGAAGATGGTCAAGTATTGCTACACGAATTCGAATTGACATGGTCGCTCGCAGAACAATCGAAATCAGAAGCATTGTTATACAATGCATTCAAAACTGAAAATAGCGATGAAGAAGTTGATAGAATAACCAGCAATTGGAAAGACAAATTGATGCAATGCAATAAGCTGTTGGTAAATATTATCAAGCTAAAAGAAGCACAATCAGCAGCGGCTTATCAGGCTAGCATAACTTTAAATGACTATGTCAGAATTGCTGTTGCCATTGTTTTGATCATTGCTTTTCTGATATCACTAATATCAGGGATGTATCTGTCTACACATATAACTTACCCGATTAAGACACTGAAGCGTGCAATTGATGCTGTATCCGATGGAAAATTGGATACAAGGGTTGACATACGTACAAGAGATGAAGTTGGAATGCTTGCAAGAGGGTTCAACAGCATGGTTGCTACCATGGAGAAAATGCTGATTGAATCAAAAAAGCAAAATTGGATAAAGGATGGATTTGCAAGTATCGCAAAAGAGATGAGTACTGCTGACAATTTGAATGACACATCATCTAATGCTATTTCCTTTCTAGCAAGATATGTAAATGCAGGTAAAGGCGCTTTGTATCTCTTAAATAATGAGAAGAAAAAATTACAGTTGACCGGGACATTTGCTTTTTCTGACAGAAACATGCTATCCAATTCATATGACCTGGGAGAAGGACTTATTGGACAAACTGCACTTGAGCAAAAATCCATCTATCTGAAACATA
The DNA here is from genome assembly GCA_037969175.1 of Bacteroidia bacterium. GTDB lineage: Bacteria > Bacteroidota > Bacteroidia > AKYH767-A > JBBKVM01 > JBBKWX01. The sequence goes on from JBBKWX010000076.1 coordinate 920, forward strand.
CAGGTCAGGGTGAAACCATCATAGGGGGCACCATTGCTGCACCTGCCACTCATGTTTATGCATTACCCCTGGTATATGAAGAAGAATTGATTGGGGTATTTGAGCTTTCAACTTTTGCTGAATTTACAGAAAGCGAAATGTTCTTTATTACTGAGAGTGCATATTTAATTTCTCAGGCATTAAATAACTGTAAACAAAATGAACAGATAAAGGAACTTCTTAATATTAGCAAAGCTTCACAAAGAGAAGCACAGGAAAAAGCACAAGCATTGGGTTTGTTGAATAAGGAAATGGAAGAGAAGCAAAATCTTCTTCAACAGCAAAGTGAGGAGCTGATCCAGAGTAATGCACAGATGGAAGAACAACAGCAACAGCTTGAACAACAAAAAGAAATCCTGGAACGCACAAATCATTCTCTTGAAGAACAAAAAAAGCAACTGGAGATTCAGGAAACAGAGACCAATAAGATGAATGATCAACTCATTCAAAGCCAGATGGAACTTGATATTCGTGCAAATGATCTGGAGAAATCAAACAAATATAAAGCTGAATTTCTCGCGAATATGAGTCATGAATTAAGGACTCCACTTAATTCTGTAATCTTGCTTTCACAAATCCTTGCTAAAAATAAAACGCAAAATTTAGTAAGTGGGGATATTGAAAAATTGAAAGTGATCAATAATGCAGGCAACGAATTACTTCGTCTTATCAATGACATTCTGGATCTTTCCAAAATAGAATCAGGGAATACCATTCTTGAAATAAGAGATTATGCATTGATCGAGATCATTGATGAAGAACTTGCATACTTCCGGAGTTTGGCACAGGAAAAAAATCTGGATCTGATCGTTTGCAATGAACTTGGAGACAACTTTGTAATGAAAGGCGATTCCAAAAAATTATCCCAGATCATTCGTAACTTCTTATCAAACTCCTTCAAATTCACGGAACATGGATCAATAACTGTAACGATCAAACAGGATACATCCAGAATCGGAAATATTGTTTTTTCAGTTTCAGATACCGGACTTGGAATCCCTAAATCAAAACAACAAACCATTTTTGAAGCATTCCGTCAGGTAGACGGATCTACTTCAAGAACATATGGCGGAACAGGCTTAGGCTTATCGATAGCACTTCATCTTGCACACAGTATGAAAGGAGAGATCCTGTTGAACAGTGAAGAAGGTAAAGGATCTTGTTTCGCAATCTCAATTCCGAGAGTCATTAAAGAAAATGAATCTTTAAATAGCGAGCATCATGCTGAGAATTTTTCTGTGCTAAATGAATCCATCCAAGTTCCATCAGAAATTCAGCAGGTCATAGAAACTGCAATCCATGCCGGAACTTCTGATACCGGAGTCAAAAATATTCTGATCATAGAAGATGATATAAATTTTGCAAATTCAATTGCTGAAGTTATCAGATCCTATGGACTGGAATGTATGATTGCCGAAACCGGTTCAAAAGGATTGCATTATGCAAGAACAGCTTCAGTGTCGGGGATTCTATTGGATCTTGGGCTACCAGATATATCCGGTTTCGAAGTTCTGCAAACCATAAAATCAGACAAGTCAATAAAGCATATTCCGGTACATATTCTATCGGGTACAAACCATACCAAAACAGACATGTATAATAAAGGAGCGGTTGGATTTAATCAAAAACCTGTACAAGCTGAACAGATAGAAAGCATACTTTCTCATCTTTCAAAATCCGGAAATCCATTTGTTAAACGAGTTTTGATCCTTGAAGATGATAAAGGGCAAATGACAGCAGTGACTGAACTTCTCAACGAATCAGGTATTGAAACCATTGGTGTTACCTCTGAAGAATCTGCAATACTCCAAATCGAAACTACATCATTTGATGCTGTCATCGTGGATCTTGGATTAGGGACAGGCAGCGGTTACAATTTCTGTAAATATGTGAAAGCTGCAGGTATGATCACTCCAATAATTATATATACCGGCAAACATCTATCTTCTGAAGAGGAAATTCTGTTAAGAAAAGTTTCTGATACAATAGTTATAAAGTCTGTAAATTCAGGAGATAGATTACTTGATGAATTGTCCTTGTTTCTTTCAACTATTACAAAAAAAGTCAACAATAATTATTTAACACAAATAGAAACGGATCCAAATTCTGAATTGGATCTCACGGATAAAACCATACTTGTAGTGGACGATGATATCAAGAACACGTTTGTACTTACTGCAGCATTAGAACCAACAGGTGCCAATATCCTAACAGCAAAAAATGGGAAGGAAGCGATTGATATACTAAAAATGAATCCGGGAATCAATCTTGTTTTGATGGATATAATGATGCCGGTGATGGATGGATATGAAGCTATGAAGATCATTTCTTCTGATCCACAGATCAATCATATCCCTATGATCGCTGCTACTGCAAAAGCATTGAAGGATGATAAGACCATGTGTTTTGAGTGCGGAGCCAGTGACTACATTACCAAGCCTATCGATATTCATGTATTGATGGCGGTAATCGGTCAGTGGATCGATAAGAGAATAGAAAAAGCGGCCTGATCATGACTAAAACAAAATCAATGAATCAAATTCCGGTTTTGGGAAATCTAAAAAGTGCCAGAGAAATCAATGTGGTCAACAGTATGATCAGATCGATCCTGACACCTACCTGTATAACCTTTTTTGATGCCGCTGTTTTACCCGCTTGTGTTATCCACTCGATACTCTTTATGCAAAATAAAGACAAAGCTTTATTAAAAATTGTAGTTGTACATAAAACCCTTTCTTCTTATTTGTTTAAGATCGGTTTAGAACATTCAATCGATGAAAATATCGGAAAAAGAATAAAACACAAAATAAAAGCAGTTCTATTTCTGGGAAAGATCCAGGAATATATGATGCTTGACATTTATGATGAACTTAGATCTGAACCACTATATTTTTTTACGATTTCTTTTGAAGTAAAAGATGGTGGGAATGATAAGAATTCCCTGATTCAACCATTGACTTCTGAAACAATTCCGCAAAAAGGAATCGTATATGAATTCACTGAGGATACGCTGGAATTTATAGATCCGGCTTCCTCCATCTTTCCAGTTTCAAAAACTCCAAATGCTTTTGAGACGAAAAGTGCATTAACTATGTTAAGTAAAAAATATGGATCAGGATTAGCAATCATTTATGATTCCAAATTAAGTGGTCAAGATCTGTTATTGATCAAGGATCAATTTTCAAAAGAAAATATTCTGATCAATTTAAATTCAGATCCTGACACAAACGGTGTACAGATCGATCCAAAAGAAATGTCGATGCCTTCTCAGGAATGTACGTCATTTATAATCAGAAAAACAGGAACACATAATCCTGAAATAGACTCTGTTATATTGTACCGGTTTCTGCGTGATGTTACTACTCTGTATGGATATGATTATCGAAACTATGCAGAAAACAGCTTAAAAAGATTGATCAGAAAAAAGATGGATTTGCAGGGTATTTCTTCATTTCGTCACTTCGCGCAAAACATCTTGGGATGCAAAGAACAATTTGAAGAATTGTTTCTTGAACTCTCTGTTAACGTAACTGAATTCTTTAGAAATCCATCTGTTTTTCTGAAGGTAAGAAATGAGATCATTCCATATTTGGAATCGTTTCCCCATATCAAGATCTGGTGTGCCGGTTGTTCTACCGGAGAAGAGCCTTATTCCCTTGCAATGATGTTTAAAGAAATGGGAATACTTCATAAAGTACAGATATATGCGACTGATATAAATCCCCTTGTAATTCAACAGGCAAAGAATGGGATCTTCAAAACGGATGCTATCTGCAGAAATAAATTTTCTCATCATGCATCAGGCGGACAAGGAGAATTTATGGATCATTTTGATAGTCATGGCAAGATCTCAATTGTCAAAAAAGACATCCGGGATAGTATTCTTTTCTTCCAGCATTCACTGGTAAATGAAGGCATACTGAATGAATTTCACTTGATCTTATGCAGAAATGTATTGATCTATTTTAATTCGGATCTGCAACAGCAAGTATTCAGGTTATTTAAAAAATCTTTGATACCCAATGGATTCCTGGTATTGGGGGAAAGTGAGATAGGGCTACAGGTTCCAGGACTTGAATTTGTGCAAAAGAAAAGTGGTATCCTGAAAAATTATAAAACTGCCGTATAGATGGAAAAATTAAGAATCCTTGCAGTTGATGACAATGCAAATAATCTTGTCACACTCAGAGCTCTCATAGAATCAGAATTAAATATAGAAATGATCCAATGCCAATCAGGTATTGAAGCACTGGATATTCTTATGAATGGCATGGTGGATCTTTTGATTCTCGATCTTCAAATGCCCGACATGGATGGGTTTGAATTAACTGAACTTATTCGAAGCAGAAAAAAAACTTCGCATATACCCATCATCTTACTTACTGCAGCTTTCCAGACCGAAGCATATAAACAACGTGGGTTTGAATTGGGTGTTGAAGATTATATCACAAAACCCATTAAGGATGTAACTTTGTTAAATCGAATTAAAGCCTACCTCCGCCCCATTGAAAAAGAAAGAGAACTTTCAAGGGAACTTGAACGGAAAGTAGAAGAAAGAACAAGGGAATTGCAAGCATCGAATTTAAACCTGGAACTGGAGATAAAGAAAAGAGAAGAGACTGAGATCCGCTTACGGGAATCTAAATTGGAAGCGGAAAAAGCCACAGAAGCAAAATCAGATTTCTTGGCCAAGATGAGCCATGAGATAAGGACTCCAATGAATGGGATCATAGGAATGACAAATTTATTGCTTGATACAAAATTGGATCCTGAACAAAGTGAACATGCAGAGTGTATTAAATTCAGTGCGGATTCATTACTGTCAATTATCAATGACATTCTGGATTTTTCTAAAATAGAAAGTGGGCATTTGGTATTAGAAAGCATTCCAGTAAATATCTCTGAAAATGTGAACGGATGCATCACACTGTTGAAACATTTAGCAAATGAAAAGGGCATAGCTTTAGATTATGTTATTGACAATAACACTCCAGAATTTATTCTATCAGATCAAACAAGATTGCGACAGATCTTATTAAATCTGACAAGTAATGCGATCAAGTTTACAGAAAAAGGAAAAGTAAGTATAGAAATAAATACAACCGAGATCAAAGGCGATACATGCAAGATCCAAATTGGAGTGCGTGACACAGGTATAGGCATTCCGGCTGACAAGGTTCATTTGTTGTTTAAATCATTCAGTCAGGTGGATGTCTCCACCACAAGAAAATTTGGTGGAACAGGTCTGGGGCTTGCAATCTCAGCTAAGCTGGTAGAATTATTTGGTGGCAGGATCCGAGTAGAAAGCAGAGAAGGTAAGGGTTCATTCTTTGTCTTTGAAATGACTGCTACGATTGCAAAACATCAAGCCAATTCAGATATAAAAAATAGAATAGATGAAAATGAAATCATCTCCCAATTCAAACATAATAATATCAAGATCCTTGTTGCTGATGATCATGATATCAATATAAAACTAGCTGCTATGGTATTCAAAAAACTGGGGCATGTAATTGATACTGCTAGAGATGGACAAGAAGCTGTAGATGCATGTCTTGAGAATGATTACGATCTTGTTTTTATGGATTGTGCTATGCCTGTCATGGATGGATATGAAGCAACAGCGATCATAAAAAATCAAATTGCAAACAATGCTCCGCATATTATTGCCATGACAGCCAGTGCCATGCAAGGTGATAGAGAAAAATGTATTGAAAAAGGAATGGATGATTATATTTCAAAGCCATTTGCGATAGAAGATCTGTCGGATATGATCACAAAATACACGAAGATCAGAATGGCTCAAATGAAAGAGGCAAGCTAAGTTTTAATTATTAAAAAGGACGAAACCCGATGACCGAGCGTGCTTCTGAAACAGTTTTGGAAGCACTCTCTCTTGCCTTTTCAGCCCCATTACGTGCAACCTTACTCAAGAGAGAAGTATCATTCAAGATCTCTTTTATTTTAGTTCGGATAGGGTCAACAAAAATATCTATGTCCTCAGCAAGTTGTTTTTTCATATCACCATATCGAATTCCTCCTCCGCGATATTGATCTTCAAAAACAGCTATTGTATCGGGAGCAGAAACAAGGCCCATTAAAGTAAAGAGGTTTTGCACCGGTTCTGACTTCGGAGCATTTGGATCTGCCGGGCCACTATCTGTAACGGCACGCATCACTTTCTTACGGATCTCTTCTGTGGTATCACTTAAAAACACGGCATTCCCCTCCCCTTCCGACTTACCCATTTTACCGGAGCCATCCAGACCCGGGACTTTCACTAACTGTGTTCCAAAATTGAAAGCAACGGGTTCAGGAAAAAAATCAACATTATATAAACGATTGAATCTTCCGGCAAAATTCCGGGTCATTTCAAGATGCTGTTCCTGATCTTTTCCAACCGGAACTTTATGTGCCTTATGGATAAGGATATCCGCCGCCATTAAGGTTGGGTATGTCAATAATCCGGCATTCACATTATCCGGATGTTTTCTGATCTTCTCTTTGAATGAAGTACAGCGTTCAAGTTCGCCTACATAAGCATTCATATTAAGCAATAAGTAAAGCTCTGCTGTCTCCGGAAGATCACTTTGAATATAGAGGGTGCTTTTCTCCGGATCGATGCCACAAGCCAGATATTCAGCTAATACGCGTCTCACATTGGAATGCAGATCCGAAGGGGTAGGATGCGTGGTGAGGCTATGATAATCAGCTATAAAAAAATAGCACTTATTATCTTCCTGCATGCGAATGAAATTCTTTATCGCTCCGAAGTAATTTCCGAGGTGAAGATTTCCTGTAGACCTGATACCTGATACAACCGTTTCCATGCCGCCGAAATTACAAAATTTTGTCTTACATTTGCTGCCATGAGCCTGTTTGTGCTGACATTAAGAAGGATTTGGAGAGTCCTGTTCTTCCTCAATGCATTTGTATGGTTCATACTTTTGTTTCCGTTCTTTTACATCCTGTTGCTCAAAGAAAGCTGGTTTCCTTTGGTTTTTAAATTGAAAAAAGTTTGGGGAAACCTGATCTTGTATTGTGTTGGAATCCGATACAGTGTAGAGAGTCATTTCAAGCCTGAGCCGGGCAAAGCATATGTGTTTTGTCCCAACCATATTTCCTATCTGGATATCATGTTGATATATCTTGTAATTCCTGTATATTTTCATACTATTGGGAAAGCTGAATTAAGGAGGATCCCCTTGTTTGGGAACTTCTTTAGTAAAATGAATATCCCACTTGATCGTAAATCAAGAATGAGTGGACATCGGGCTATCATACGTGCATCTGAAGATATAAAAAAAGGCATCAGTATTACGCTTTTTCCTGAAGGAGGCATCATCGCAACGCCAACCAAATTAGGAAAGTTTAAAAATGGTCCTTTCAAATTAGCCATTTCAAATCAAGTTGCTATTGTACCGATCTCTTTTTTGAATAATTGGGAGATCTTGCCCGACGGTGAGGAGACCAACACCGGAGGATGGCCGGGCAGAGCAAGGGTTATCATTCATAAAGCAATAGAAACACAAGGGATGACGGATGCTAACCTGAGTGGGTTGAAAGAAGAAACGTTTAATGTGATTCAAAAAAGTCTTGACAATTATGGAAGTAACAAATGAACTAATAGATAAGATTGCCGGATTAGCCAAGCTTGAATTTTCAAACGAAGAAAAATCTGCAATGGTAAAAGATCTTGACCGCATCCTCGTTTTTGTTGAACAACTGAATACTTTGGATACAGAAGGTGTGGAACCCTTAATCCATATGAGTGAGGAAACAAATGTGATGCGCGAAGATGTGATTAAGAATGAGATCTCGCATGCAGAAGCATTAAAAAATGCCCCAAAGAAAAATTCAGATTATTTCCTGGTACCGAAGGTTCTAGGGAAAAACGAGGAAGAACAATAATACAATTACGAGATACGAATTACGAGATACGAATTCAATTTGAAATTAGGAATGTCGCTTTGTAATTGGTTTCTCTGCTGTTCCTGAATCCTTTTTTTCACCACAAAGACATAGAGACACAAAATTTCTCACTCTTTCGTCTTTAAACGCGCCCCCTTCGGACGCCCCTACAATATTCTTTCGTATCAGATCAATCCAGTTTAAGAACCGCCATGAAGGCTTCCTGCGGGATCTCCACATTACCAACCTGACGCATACGTTTCTTACCTGCTTTCTGCTTCTCGAGAAGTTTACGTTTACGGGAAATATCACCACCATAACATTTAGCAGTAACATCTTTTCGCAAAGCTTTTACGGTTTCGCGGGCAATGATCTTGGATCCGATAGAAGCCTGAATGATGATCTCAAACTGTTGACGTGTGATCAGTTCTTTCAATTTCTCACAGATCTTTTTACCAAAAGAGAATGCATGATCTCTATGGATCAAAGCGGAAAGTGCATCTACAGGTTCGCCGTTCAAACGAATATCTAAGCGTACCAATGCTGATTCTTTATAGTCTACCGGATGATAATCGAAAGAAGCATATCCTTTTGAAATGGTTTTCAAACGATCATAGAAATCGAATACGATCTCAGCAAGAGGCATTTCAAAAGTAAGTTCTACCCTATCTGTAGTGAGGTAACTTTGATTTACGATAGTACCCCGCTTATTGATACAAAGTGTCATGATGGCACCAGTATATTCAGATTTTGTAATGATAGATGCGCGAATGTAAGGTTCCTCGATATGATCCAGTTTACTTGGATCCGGAAGATCAGAAGGGTTATTGATTGGGGTCATCACTCCATTAGTGAGGAAAGCCTTATATGAAACGTTTGGAACTGTAGTGATAACAGTCATGTTGAATTCACGTTCAAGTCTTTCCTGGATGATCTCCATATGGAGCATTCCCAGGAATCCGCAACGAAAACCAAATCCGAGGGCTGCAGATGATTCAGGTTCGAAGATCAGTGAAGCATCGTTCAGCTGAAGTTTTTCCATGGATGCACGAAGCTCTTCGTATTCATCGGTATCAACCGGATAAAGCCCGGCGAAAACCATAGGTTTTACATCTTCGAAACCACTGATCGCAGCGGTAGTAGGATTATCAAAATTGGTGATCGTATCCCCTACTTTCACTTCTTTTGCTTCCTTAATACCGGAAATAATATATCCGACATCTCCTGCACTAACAATAGACCGAGGCTGCTTGTCGAGCCTAAGTGTACCTATCTCATCGGCATAGTAATCCTTTTTTGTGGCGATGAATTTTACATGATCGCCCTTTCTGATGGAACCATCAATGACTTTATAATACGCAATGATACCACGAAATGGGTTGAACACCGAATCAAAGATCAATGCTTTGAATGGCGCATTAATATCTCCAACCGGAGGATGTATGCGTTCTGTAATAGCTTTTAATATTTCGAGGACACCTGCTCCTGTCTTTCCACTGGCCGACATGATCTCTTCTCTCTTACAACCCAACAGGTCAACGATCTGGTCTTTTACTTCCTCAGGATTAGCACTAGGAAGATCAATCTTATTAAGGATGGGAATGATCTCAAGATCATTTTCCAAAGCCAGATATAGATTAGAGATCGTCTGAGCCTGAATACCCTGAGCCGCATCAACGATAAGCAAAGCTCCTTCGCAGGCTGCAATACTTCTGCTTACTTCATAGGAGAAATCAACGTGACCCGGTGTATCGATCAAATTTAAGACATACTTCTTTCCATCCAGTTCATAATCCATCTGGATAGCATGACTTTTTATGGTAATACCCCGTTCTCTTTCAAGATCCATATCATCCAAAACTTGCGCCTGGGCTTTGTTATGTCCTAATGAACCTGTATATTCAAGTAAGCGATCGGCCAGGGTACTCTTCCCATGGTCGATGTGAGCAATAATGCAAAAGTTGCGGATATTTTCCATTCGGCTGCAAAATTAGTCTTTTTCCATTACTCTAGCCTCATCACAATAGATTGATACTAGTACATTTCTAAAAAAGTTGAAAAATTTTCAACCCCAGATGCAACCATTATTGGCTAATTTGCATCCTTATAAATAGAAACCAACGATGAACGAACAAGTGCTGATAAGAGAATGTCTTCAAGGGAAGACACATGCTCAGAAAGCATTGTTTGACACCTATGCCGGTAAAGTGATGGGTATCTGTATCCGATACATGAAAGATAGAGATGAAGCGAATGACCTGTTACAAGAAAGTTTTATACGAATATTCAATGGTTTGAAGAATTTTCGAGAGGATGCGCCTCTCGATGCCTGGATAAGGAGAATCACGGTTAATACTTGTCTTGAATTCCTTAGAAGACATATTGAACTTCATAAGGCGACAGACAAAGAATTAGGAGATGAGGAGCAACATAGTTTCGAAGGACCTGCAGAAGCACTTCAAGTGGAGGATCTGATGAAAATGATAACTTCATTACCCACCGGTTACAGAACCATATTTAACTTGTTTGCTATTGAGGGATATACCCATAAGGAGATAGCAGAGCAACTGAATATTAGTGAAGGAACCAGCAAGTCCCAATATTTCAGAGCAAGACAAGAATTACAAAAGATCATCAGTTTTGAGCAAATAAATACATGAGTAATAAGGAAAACATAGAGAAATTGTTTTCAGAAGCCCTTTCAAATTATGAGGCTCCTGTAGACCCTTCTGCGTGGAAAGCTGTTCAGTCCGGAATCAATTCCGGTATTGGAGCAGGAGGCGCAGATACGGGTTTATGGCAAAGTCTGGTTGCTAAAATTCCGGGAGGAATAGCCGGACTAGGTGGAGCAGTTGTTGGAACAGGTATTATCATAGGCTCAATTTTTTACTTCACAGAAACACCGGATAAAAATCCGGATGAGAGCATTGAAGTTACAGAATCTGTCAACATTCCTGAAACACAAAGCACTCCGGAAAATATTGAAACCCAGATCCCGGGAAAGACTGAAAAACAGAACTTCAGTTCACATACAAATCAGGAGCAAAAAGCTTCGACAACCGGTCCATCCAGACAAAAAGCAGAAAGAGTAATAACAGAACGTAGTCCGGCTAATCAATCGGTCAGTGAATCAAGGAAAGAAAATACAAATTTTAACTCCCCGATTCATGAATCTCAACAAAAAACTCCGCAAATCATAAATCCGATCAACCCGGTTAAGAAACCCGATACAGTGGGACAGGAAGATGCACCGGCACCGACTATGAAAGAGTTGGCAAGAATACAGGCCAATCCAATAGGAGGCGTTGCCCCTTTATCGGTCACATTTAATAATGAGGCAAGCGGAAAAACTCTGAAATGGGATTTTGGTAACAATGAGTTTGATAAGTCGGCAGGCTATGTAAAACATACATTCAATAAAGCAGGCAATCATGCTGTGATATTGATGGTGACTGATGGGGCCGGAAACACAGAATCGGATACCGTTTATATAGAAGTATTACCCAGTTCCGAAATAAGCCCTGTGCAGAACGTCTTTACCCCCAACGAGGACGGCCTGAATGATGTTTTCATCATTCAGGGCAAGGATCTGGCTCAGTTAAAGGTCAGTATCTTCAGTGCCAATGGCAAACTGGTTCATAAATGGGAAGGGTTATTTGGCTTCTGGGATGGAAAACTCAGCAATGGGGAACCCGCACCTGCCGGTCCGTACTTTTATGTGATACAAGCCTTAGGTACTGATAGTAAGAAATACAAGAAAAATGGAACAATAAACCTGATCAGATAGACCACAACCCCTATAAACCATGAAACGAAATCAATTTTTTACTAACTTGTGCCTCCCTTACAATAAGGGAATGCAGGGTTCAATCAATAATTCCAGGACATCTAATTTTAAAACCATGAAACACGCTTTACGTTTAGTATTCGTATTTTTGATCGCGATCTTCACCGGATTGCAATCAGCTAATGCAAGTCACCTTGCAGCAGGTAATATCTCATATACCTACATTGGCCCCAATCAATATCTGTTAACCCTGACATTGTATAGGGATTGTTCAGGTATCTCTGCACCAACTACAGTGAGCATTTCATACAACGCTCCGGGTTGCGCAGCCACATCTTTATCTATAACACTCCAGCCTATCCCGGGTACAGGAGCTCAGGTTGCAAACAGTCCTTGCGTACCGGGCGGATCATGTACAGGTAGCCCTGCTCAGGGTATGCAGGAATGGAAATATCAGGGAACTGTAACGCTTCCACAAGCTTGTTCTAACTGGACATTCTCATACTCACTATGTTGCAGAAACACTTCTACAAACATTACGAATTCCCAAAGCCAGAATTTCTTTGTTAGTTCTACTTTAAATAACCAAGCTTTCCCAACTAACAGCTCACCTACATTCAACTTCCCTCCTTACCAGGCTTTCTGTGTAAATAGTCAGTTCTTTTTTGATCAGGGAGCTACTGATATCGATGGTGATTCAATGGTATTCACTTTAGCAGGTGGCCAAAGTGCTGCAGGTACGCAAATGGGTTATGTTAATCCATACACACCCTTATGTCCTCTTCAAACTACTCCTGCATGTGCGATCTCTATTGATCCAAATACTGGTTTGATCTCCTTCTTGCCAACCCTTACCGGTAGTTTCGTTATCGTTGTCAGGGTTGACCAATATGACAAGGTAACAGGTTTGCTTATTGGAAGCGTAACAAGAGATATGCAGATCCTTATTTCTGCCAACTGTAATATCATATACCCTGCTTATGATCCAACGATCGCAACAGGAGGTATCATAGCTAGTTGTGGAGATACTTCGATCATTGTTGATCTTCAAAACGATATTCAGTGCGGTTCGGTTGCGCCTGATGGATCTGATTTCCGTCTTACAGGTCCAACCAGCAATCCACTGCCTGTTATTTCAGCTACACCATTAACATGTATCAATGGTTTCACTCGTCAGATCAGATTAAATCTTTGGCTGCCATTAACAAATGGAACACATTATCTGCAAACCAAAGTAGGATTTGATAATAATACACTGTTGAGTATTTGCGGTACATCCATGGCTGAATACGATACTGTTCTTGTTGTTGCCAATACTGTTGGAACTGTTCAACCTGCAACTGAAACTATCAGTTGTAATGCTGTAGCGATGATGGTTACATTCCCGGATGAAATTCTCTGCACCAGCATCTCATTAAATGGTAGTGATTTTAATTTGGTTGATGGATCAGGTAACTCTTATATCATTACTGCTATGGCAGGAGTTGGTTGTGCTACAGGATCACTTTACACTAATCAGATCTATATGACATTGGGTTCATATATCGGAAATGCAGGTACGCTCTACCTTATTGCAAAAAATGGAACTGATGCCAATACAATAGCTAACCGTTGCGGAAACTTTAATCCTATTGGCGATACCATGGCAACGATCCAGGCAACTGCTCCGCTTAGCATTTCTGTAGGATCTGATCTTACAATTTGTTCAGCAGATGCACTGCCAACAATTGATGCAGGAATCTCTGATCCAAATGCAACATTTACATGGACGCTTGATGGTAACCCTGTAGGTGGAAACACACAGGTACTTCAAACAACAGGTCCCGGTGTGTATGCTGTGAATGTAAGCCTTGGACCATTCTGTCAGGGTGATGATGATATGACTCTTACGGTTATTCAAACTCCGGTTGTAAATATTGGAGGTGATATCGTTCATTGTGCTTCTGATCCACTTCCTACTTTGGATGCAGGTAATTCAGGTGCCACAACTTATGTTTGGACTCTTAATGGAACTCCATTTGGAGGAAATACTCAAACAGTAACTGCCCCTGCTACTTCAGGTACAATAGCTGTTTCTGTGACTAATGGCGGTATTTGTACTTCAACTGATACATTGGATTTCATCGTTACAAACAATCCGATCATCACTATGGCTGATCAAACAATTTGTGCTGGTCAGAATGCTACATTGGATGCCGGTATTGCAAATGCCACATCATATGCATGGACATACAATGGAAACCCAGCAGGTAATACACAAACGATCACTGCTACTCAGGCTGGAACATATAATGTTAATGTAACGATAGGTTCGAATTGTAACGGAAGCGGAAACATGACACTTAGTGTTATTACGATTCCAGTTATCAATCTTGCCAGTTCTACGATCTGTGATGGTGATCCAATAGCGTTGCTTGACGCAGGCAATCCAGGAGCAGTAAGCTATATATGGTCTCTTGATGGAAACGTGATTCCTGGAGCTAATGGTCAAACTTACCAACCAACTGTTGCAGGTGCATATTCAGTTATTGTTGATAATGGCAATGGATGTACCGGTTCAGGTAGTATGACGCTTACAGTTTTGACCAACTTGATCATTGATCTTGGTGGTGATCAAACGATATGTGAAGGATTGGAAACAACTATCGACGCAGGTCCTGTAGCCGGTGGAGGTACTTATTCATGGACTTTGAATGGTAACCCATTCGGAGGTAATACACAAACTATCCAGGTTTCTCAGTCAGGAACCTATGTAGTTAATGTTGTTAATTCAAATGGATGTACCGGAACTGATGAGGCAGATTTATTTGTCCAGGCTTATCCACCTGCTACTACTGTAAATTGTGTAAGCTCAAATGGAAACTATACATATAGCTGGGCTTCTATTCCGGGTGCAGCAGGATACGAAGTAAGTATCGATGGCGGTGTTACCTGGATCAACCCAAGCAGTGGTGCTACAGGAGTGACGCATACTATATCTTCTCCGGTATCAAATTTCCAGGTTCATGTAATAGGTTCGGGTGATTGTAACCCGGGTCCAGCTGCTTCAGCTACTTGTGAAGTTATCATACCTAACGTAATGACCATAGATGGTGATGGCAAGAATGATATTTTCGCAATCACAAATCTTTCACAATTCAATAATGTGGTTCTGGAAGTATACAACCGTTGGGGAATAAAAGTTTATGAAAATTCAGCTTATGAGAATTTCAATAAGTGGGATGGTGATAAACTTAGTGCCGGAACTTATTTTTATAATTTGATCATAAATGATACTGACAAACGTACAGGAACATTGACGATCATACGTAAATAAACAGAGGAATTTATCCTCATACATTTTAACCTAAGGGTTGTCTTGTCGACAGATGAGACAACCCTTTGGTTATAAAAGAAAAGTCTTTATGAAGGTTATTGATCACCTTAAATCAGCAAAATCTACTTTATTCTCAATTGAAATTATTCCTCCTTTGAAGGGAAAAAGCATTCAGAGTATATTTGATACGATTGATCCTTTGATGGAATTTAAACCTCCATTTATTGATGTTACATATCATCGTGAAGAATTTGTCTATAAAAAACGTCCCGGTGGATTTCTGGAGAAATTCTCTATCCGTAAAAGACCCGGAACTGTTGGTATATGTTCGGCCATCATCAACAGATATAAAACAGATGCAATTCCCCATATTATTTGTGGAGGATTTTCAAAAGAAGAAACTGAAAATGCACTTATAGATCTCAATTTTTTAGGCATAGACAACGTACTGCTACTCCGAGGTGATGCCATAAAAACAGAACCATCATTCACACCGGAAACCAATGGACATCAATATGCCATCGATCTGGTAAAGCAAGTTGTGAAGATGAATCAAGGAAAATACCTGGATGATGAACTTGTAGATGTAGCACCTACTGATTTTTGTATTGGAGTTGCAGGATACCCTGAAAAACATTTTGAGGCTCCAAACATGACTTCTGATATGAAATTTCTGAATCAAAAAGTTAAGGCTGGTGCCGACTATGTTGTAACACAGATGTTTTTTGAAAACCAGAGCTATTTCAATTTTGTAGAAAAATGCAAAGGGATGGGAATCTCGGTTCCCATCATTCCGGGATTGAAGATAATTACTACTAAAAAGCAGGTTTCTACCCTTGCAAAAGTCTTTCATATTGATATACCGGATCCATTATTACAGGCTATTGAAAGCTGTAAAACCGATGCGGAAGTTAAAGAAGTTGGTATTGAATGGGCTATTCAACAAAGTAAAGAGTTAGTGAAACAAGGTGCTCCATGTTTACATTTTTATACCATGGGCAATCCTGAAAATACGTTAAAGGTAGTACGATCCGTTTTTTAAATGATGTGTAACTAATCAAGTTTTGGTGTATCTTGAATTAAATTATGAACCTTCCGGAAAATAGCAATTCAAGCACCGAGGCCCAGGATATTAAAGTATCAGAACTACTGGGATTGGCGAGAGAGTCAAGAGATCGTGATATTAAATATTCACTTACTTTGGCACTCGAAGCTTGTCAATTATCCGAAGAGATTAAAAACAATTCTTTACATATTGACGGACTTTCTTTTGCCGGTGAATGCTGTATCTTTCTTGGACAATATAATGAAGCGCTAAGCCTTTTAGAAAAGGCAGAAGGGTTAATTCAGTTAGATGAAAAACGCAATGGAGTTGCGGAAATTTACAACCATATAGGGAATGTAAAATACTACACGGGTCAATTTAAGAACTCTCTTGAATATCATTTAAAAGCACTGGCGATTAGAGAAGAAACCAAAGACATAAAAGGCCAGGCAGCATCATTGAACAATATTGGAATGATCCACCAGCGCTTTGGAGAATATGCTGTAGCGTTGGAATATCATCATAGAAGTTTGCAGCTTAAACAAGAGAATAACCTGATTCAAAGCACCTGGGCTTCTTTGAATAACATTGGTGAAGTTTATCAGGAGCTAGGAGAATATACTGAAGCACTCAATTTTCATTTTAAAAGTCTGGAAATTATCCAGGACATCAAGAATATTAGAGCCGAATGGACAGTAATAACCAATATTGGACTTTGTTACAGAGCTCTTGGCGATTTTGAGAATGGTCTGGATTGCCTGATGAAAAGTTTTGCAATGGTAGAAGATACCAATGACCTGCATGGTAAAGCCATCTCCATGAACAATTTGGGTAGCCATTTTCTGGATCAGGGAGAAATTGAAATAGCTGCAGGTTATTTCAATTCCGGATTGAAACTTAGCAGGAAACTTGGCAACCCGACATGTGAAGTTGTTTCTTTGCTTGGAAAAGGTTTGGTAAATCTCAGACGGAATGAAATAAAAATATCATTGGCTTTCCTTAAAGAAGGATTAAAAATTGCTACGAAATGTAAACTGAATCCACAGGCTTTTTTAATTCACAAAGCGCTATCAGAATGTTATGAAACTATCGGCTTAATCCCTGAAGCGTATCACCATCATAAGCTTTATCATGCACTGAAACAGGAAGTACATAATGAGGATGCCGGAAAGAAATTGAAATACCTTGAGTATCGGTCTAAATTAGCACAATCGAATAAAGAAGTCGAGATCCAGAGAATGAAATCTACACGACTTGTTGATTCCATGGAGAGATTACGTGTAGTGATGAATGTTAAGAATGAGTTTCTTGGGATCGTTACACATGATCTGAAGAATCCACTTTTTGGAATTCAAGGATTAGCATCGGTTATCATTTCCGATTTTGACCTGATGAGTAAAGAAGATATCATTGAATGCGCACATAATATCAGAAGTTCATCAAACCAGATGTTCGATCTTATTCGAAATTTGCTGGAAATGAATTCTCTTGATAGCGGGAAAATAACACTGGAGTTAGTCCCTGTTTCCTTGCCGGAATTATTCCTGAAATC
The DNA here is from genome assembly GCA_037969175.1 of Bacteroidia bacterium. Lineage (GTDB taxonomy): Bacteria > Bacteroidota > Bacteroidia > AKYH767-A > JBBKVM01 > JBBKWX01. The sequence goes on from JBBKWX010000076.1 coordinate 18,570, forward strand.
AAACAGTCTTTTCTTTCATCTTGCTAAAGAGAAAGAGATCGTACTTAATTTTCAACAACCGGAGGATGAACTTTCTATTCTTGCTGATCGCAGTGCATTATCACAGGTTTTAGATAACCTGATCACTAACTCTATAAAATTTTCAACTCGTAAAACCAAGATCGATGTTACTGCTGCAAGGATCAATGATAAAGTTGTGATCCAGGTACAGGACGAAGGCCCAGGGATGACGAAGGATGATCACAAAAAGCTGTTCCGTCGCTTTACCCAACTTAGCGCCAAACCAACTGGGGGAGAAAATTCTACGGGTCTGGGATTAAATATTTCCAAACAACTTACCGAACTCATGAACGGTCGTATCTGGTGCGATAGTGAGAAAGGAAAGGGTTGTTGTTTTTTTATAGAATTGCCGGTAGCATAAAGCCTATACATATGATTTCCCTTCGGGAAATTGTGTTCCAAATTATATTTCAGCGAAGATGTATCATTTTGCATCCCCTTCAGGGATGTAGCGTCGTCGCCGGCATTTGCATCCCGGTCACAAGAAAATTGTGACCGGGCGATTCACATGATTTCCCTTCGGGAAATTGTGTTTCAGATTAGCATTCAGCGAAGATGAATCATATGAATAACCCCTTCATGCTTTTGCATGAAGGGGGACACACGTGCAACCACAAGCAACATCCCCGGAGGGGATGTATTAATCCAAATACTCCTCATCAAAATCAACTCCATGCTCATTTAGCAGAGAAATCAGCTCATTTCGAAAGGACGTTTTTTTATGATGCACTTCTTGATTTTTCACATAATTTATTAAATTATTTTTTGCCTCAATGTGATAAGTAAACGAACCGTATCCGTTTTGCCATTTATCAAATTCAGGAAATAAATTATTCTGTCTGATATATTTCACAGTTGAAATTTTTACTTGTCTCACAAAATCTGCTAGTCGCACCGAAGGATGCAATGCTAAAATAATATGAATATGATCTTCAACTCCACCCACTCGGTATAAATGACATCGTTTGTTCAAACAAAATCCATATATATATCTATACAATTCAATTCGATTGTTTTTTGAAAGTGATTTAACCCGATTCTTTGTGCTGAACACAATTTGATGAAGTGATTGTCTGTAAGAGCCCATCAGATATTATTAATTAAAAAATATTAAATAACATCTACAAATAAAAACATCCAGAAGGATAATGACAACCGCATAAATGTTGAAAAATATGCATCCCCTTCAGGGATGTAGCGTCGTCGCAGGCATTTGCAGCCCGGTCACAAGAAAATTGTGACCGGGCGATTCATATTATTTCCCTTCGGGAAATTGTGTTTCAGATTATTTTTCAGCGAAGATGTATCATTATGCATCCCCTGCAGGGATATAGCGTTGTCGCCGGCATTTGCAGCCCGGTCACAAAAAAATTGTGACCGGGTTATCTATATGATTTCCCTTTGGGAAATTGTGTTCCAAATTATTTTTCAGCGAAGATGTATCATTGTGCATCCCCTTCAGGGATGTAGCGTCGTCGCAGGCATTTGCAGCCCGGTCACAAGAAAATTGTGACCGGGCGATTCATATTATTTCCCTTCGGGAAATT
>JBBKWX010000077.1:0-6115 GCA_037969175.1 Bacteroidia bacterium
ATTCGTATCTCGTAATTCGTAAATCGTAATTGAATATCATCACCGTTTCCCGACCCGATTACTTTTCTTTCCATACCCCGGACAGTCGCAATCTTTTTTAAAGATACTGCATGAACTGGCAGTAAGGATAAAAACGGAAAGTAAGACAACGGTCAGAAATCTCCAGGAACGGCTTAGATAAGAATACATGCTGCAAAAATACTAAAATTGATGCGTTGGCATTCACATAACGTTAGGGCGGGTAATTATTGTTAATTTAGCGCCCTGAATTATGCGGACACTTCACTCTTTTGGACAATATTGGATGTTTATGGCATCGCTTTTCTCAAAGCCCGAGAAATTCTCAGTCTATCGTAAGCAGATCGTACTTGAGTTAGATGCAATTGGTACTTCATCAGTAGGTATCACTGCCTTGGTCTCCATTTTTATGGGAGCAGTGATCACCATTCAAACCAGCTATAATCTGGTAAACCCGCTAATTCCACGCTATATAATCGGCTTAGTGGCAAGAGATAGTATCATCATCGAATTTGCACCCACGATCATTAGTCTGGTTATGGCCGGTAAAGTTGGATCCAGTATTTGTTCGCAAATAGGAACCATGAGAGTTTCAGAACAAATTGATGCTCTTGAAATCATGGGGATAAATTCATCAGGCTATCTGGTGGTACCAAAGATGGTAGCTGCTATTTTGATCATGCCTTTCCTTATTATAATGAGCATGGCAGTTGGTATAGGCGGTGGATGGGCAGGTGGTGTCTTATCAGGTGTTATCTCATCACCCGAATTTATCAGGGGTTTACAATATGAATTTATTCCTTTCAATGTGACATTTGCAATTATTAAGACAGTTGTATTTGCTTTCATAATTACATCTATATCCGCATATCAAGGATTCTATGTGAAAGGCGGATCGCTGGAAGTAGGGCAGGCAAGTACCCGGGCTGTGGTTTATTCAAGTATCCTGATTCTTGTTTTTGATTATGTACTTACACAATTGATGCTGGCATGATAGAAGTTAGAAGAGTACATAAAGCTTTTAATGATAAAATTGTGTTGGATGATGTGAGTCTGATACTAGAGAAGGGTAAAGTGAATATGGTCATCGGCGGAAGCGGTTCCGGTAAGACTGTCTTGATGAAATGCATGGTGGGTTTGCATGAGGTAGACAAAGGAATGATACTCTATGCCGGAAGAAATTTTTCTGAGATGACCTTTCGTGAACGAAAGCCAATTCGCCAGGAAATAGGTATGATATTTCAAGGTGGGGCATTGTTCGACTCCCTGACTGTTGAAGAAAATGTGACCTTCCCTTTATCTATGTTCTCTTCCAAGAGTCCGGAAGAAAAGAGAGACCGAGCTAATTTTTGTCTCAACCGGGTTAACTTGAATAATGTGGGTCATTTATATCCTGCTGAAATAAGCGGAGGTATGAAGAAAAGAGTAGCCATAGCCCGTGCTATTTCTATGCAGCCGGATTACCTATTTTGTGATGAACCCAACTCAGGACTCGATCCGATGACCTCACTTGTTATCGATAACCTTATCCAGGAAATAACTCAGGAATACAATATCACTACGATAGTAAATACCCATGATATGAATTCCGTTATGGAAGTCGGTGATCATCTGATTTTCCTACATAAAGGTAAAAAGGCTTTTGAAGGTACTTGGGATGATATTATCAGACATGATGATGAAGAACTGAATAATTTCATCTTCGCCTCAAGAGCAATGAAGAAGCTTAAACAAAGCCAGTAGAACCATTGCATGGAGCGGCTACTTATTAATGATTAACACAAAACTTTTAATGTTTAATTATTAAGTATGAGGACGCAGATACATTTCTTCTGTGTTTTCTGTGTTTCTGTGTCTCCATGGTGAAAAAAAACGGCACACCTTATCTAAACAATCCTGAAAATTCCAAACTTTCCCTTCAGAAAATTAAAACATCAGCAAAAATTGGGAGTAAGAGCTTTGTAATATCCGCCCAATTTACCACACTTTTTCTCTCAATATATCCAAAAGTAAAATGTAATATCTTACATTTTGCCATCCAAATCTCATTTTTGAAATTTCATATTTTGAACAAAAATACATTCTGAATAAGGATGTAGAACCCTGTTATATCAGGCATTTTGCCTATATCAACCTCAATGGTTTTGCCCTCAATACCGATGTAAAAAAATCGACACAGGCATTATGCAAGATTTTGAATTTATTGGTCTTGTATGAGCAATTTCCCGAGGTACATTTGTCTCAGTTCAAACAACAATTTACTTTTTCTAAAACCAACAAAATGAAAAAATTAATTACACTCAGCATCCTTGCATTGATGATGGCTCCGGTCATTGCTCAAAAATATACAGGGCCGGTTATCTTCGGGCCGGTTATCCAACACGAAGGAAATGGTAAAATAGGAAATAGTGATACCTTATTTGGTAATTTCTATAATAGCCAGGCTGCTATGTACACTTCAAATAATGGTGGATTTGCATCCGGTAATAATGGATATTTAGATATTGCCAAGGTTCAACAGTTCAATATTTCCACACCTTATACTGTAACGGGCGTTGCATTGTGGTTCGGTCACAAAACATATAACAGTAATAGTCCTGCATCAGGTGTAACTGTTACGTTATACCGTATGGATGGTACCGGTTTCGACGCAGCAGGAATGGGTGATGCTCCGGGAACGGTTGAACGTACAGTCTTTCTACCAATGTCAGATATCATTGTGAATGGCACTCAGAAAAACATAATCAATTTTGCTCTTCCTTTTGTTGCGAATGCAAAGTATGCCATTGGGATTGATATGCTTGCTCTTGCACCTCAGGATACAGTAGCTCTTTATACTACTACAGATGGTGGTGGTGATATGGATGACCATGCCTGGGAACAATTCAATGATGGAGACTGGTATACCTTCCTTGCTTCAGGTAGCTGGGGTATGGATGTGGATTTTGCGATCTTCCCGATAGTTGATTTTGGTACTACAGGTATAGTTAAGAATCCGGGTATCAACAACGGGATCTCTAAAAGTAACATCTCTCCAAATCCGGTTCAAGCTTTAACAAACATAAACTATACGCTTGATGGAGCCTATGGCGATGTCATCATCGAGATCTTTAACTCAAATGGTGCATTAATAAACAGTATCTCTCAGGGAAAATTAGCTGCCGGAACCTATGCAATAGGAATCGATATGAGCACATATAAAAACGGAATATATACCTGCAAGATTAATGCAGGGGCTTTTACCAAGAACACAAAATTGGTAGTAAGCCATTAAGGTTAACTGTGGTTGGTTGATCAAGCCCTTCCGGAAACGGGGGGCTTTTTCTTTTTATCACGAACGAGTTCGTGATAAAAAGAATTACGAGATACGAATTACGAGATACGAATTCAATTAAAAATTATGAATGTGTGATCCTCCTGTGGTATCAGGAGTTAACTCCTGACACAATAACGAGTATGAATTTACACAGCAAAAGCCCAGAGCAGAGTTTATATGTATCAATTTAGCACAAAACGAATCCGTGAAGATCCACTTAATCCGTGTTTTCCGCATTCCATCTTTACGTATCTCGTAATTCGTATCTCGTAACTGAATCAGGATTTACTCCTGATTCAGCTCTGCATATTCTTCTATCGGCGGACAAGAGCACACCAGATTACGATCTCCAAAAGCATTATCGACACGACCCACAACCGGCCAGAATTTGTTGGCACGGATCCAGGAAACCGGATAGGCTGCTTTTTGTCTTGAGTACTTATGCTCCCAGGTATCCGAAGTAACTTCTTCAGCCGTATGAGGTGCATTGTGCAAAACATTGTCTTCTTTATCTGCAATTCCTGTCTCCACTTCACGAATCTCTTCGCGGATGGCTATCATGGCTTCGCAGAACCTGTCGAGCTCAACTTTCGATTCACTCTCAGTCGGCTCAACCATGATGGTTCCGGGTACCGGGAATGAAATAGTAGGTGCATGGAATCCGTAATCGATCAAACGTTTAGCTATATCTACTACATCGATACCTGCTGCCTTAAACGGACGGCAATCCAGGATCATCTCATGTGCAACACGCCCCTTAGAACCTTTGTACAAAACAGGATAATGATCTTCCAAACGCGCCTTGATATAATTCGCATTCAAAATAGCCATACGCGTAGCTTCTGCTAAACCTTCACGGCCCATCATGCGGATGTAAGCGTAAGAGATAAGCAGGATACTTGCACTGCCCCAGGGAGCAGCAGAAATAGCTGTACTGTGCTTGCTACCTCCTGTTGCGATCACAGGATGCCCCGGCAGATAAGGAGCCAGATGAGCTCCAACACCGATTGGTCCCATACCCGGACCGCCTCCACCATGAGGGATAGCAAAGGTCTTGTGCAGGTTGAGGTGACAAACATCAGCTCCTATATTGGCAGGATTGGTAAGTCCAACCTGTGCATTCATATTCGCTCCGTCCATGTAAACCTGACCACCATGTTCGTGTATGATGGAAGTGATTTCTTTGATTCCTTCTTCATAAACTCCATGTGTACTTGGATAGGTAACCATGATTGCAGCCAACTTTGCACTATGTTCTTCAGCACGTGAACGCAGATCAGCAAGATCGATATTTCCGATCTCATCACATTTTACAACCACCACTTTCATCCCTGCCATGACGGCCGATGCAGGATTAGTACCATGGGCAGAAGAGGGGATAAGTACAATATTTCTATGTCCTTCGCCTTTGTCGCGGAGGTATTCACGGATCACAATAAGTCCCGCGTATTCGCCTTGTGCGCCGCTGTTAGGCTGCAAAGAAACCGCAAAGAAACCGGTGATAGCACAAAGATGTCTCTCCAGCTCAGCAAGCATTTGCTGATAACCCACTGCCTGATTTGTTGGTACAAAAGGATGGATAGAACTCCATTCCGGCCAGCTCAAAGGCATCATTTCGGCAGTTGCATTCAGTTTCATGGTACATGAACCCAATGGGATCATGCTATGATTCAGAGCCAGATCTTTATTCTCCAAACTCTTCATATATCTGAGCATTTCTGTTTCAGAGTGATGAGTATTAAAAACAGGATGTGTCAGGATCTCATCTGTACGGATCAGTGATTCCTGAAAAGAAACAGGCAACTCACATTCTAACGAAGTTGCAGTTATCGTGCTTATATCTTTATGACGTGTGCTTGCAAAAACCTGAATGATCTCTAACAGATCTTCCGGAGTAGTGGTCTCATCAAGACTGATACAAATACTCTGATCATCATTATAACGTAAGTTCATCAAGGCAACAAGTGCTTTCTGACGAATGATTTCCAGATCAGCTCCAACTTCAATATGCAATGTGTCGAAGAAGTTTTTTTCTTTAACCGTATATCCCAATTGATTTAGATGATCAGCAAGTACTGCAGCTTTTCGATGGATATCACCGGCAATATATTTCAGGCCTTTCGGGCCATGATACACAGCATACATACCTGCAAGTACTGCAAGCAAAACCTGTGAAGTACAAATATTGGAAGTAGCTTTATCTCTTTTGATATGTTGTTCACGTGTCTGTAAAGCCATACGCAAAGCAGGTTTGCCCTGAGCATCAATCGAAACACCGATGATCCTTCCGGGCATATCACGTTTGTAAGATTCCTTGGTAGCAAAGAACGCAGCATGCGGACCTCCATAACCCAATGGAACTCCAAAGCGCTGTGAAGAACCAAATACTACATCAGCTCCCCATGATCCCGGACTCGCCAAAAGCACCAGACTCATGATATCGGCAGCAACTGCTATCTGCATTCCTTTGTCCTTGGCTTTACTCACAAGTTCGCGATAATCTTCTACACGTCCATCACGACAAGGGTACTGTAACAACATGCCGTAATAGCTGTCATCCGGTACAAAATTTCTGTGATCTCCGATATGTAATTCGATTCCAATTGGCTCTGAACGGGTCTTCAACACATCCAAAGTCTGTGGTAAACAATCTTCGGAAACAAAGAATTTGTTCACTCCTCTTTGAGTCATCTCTCTTGACCTTCCTGCAAAAAGCATGGCCATGGCTTCTGCAGCAGCAGTAGCTTCATCCAGCAAGCTTGCATTTGCGATCTCCATTCC
>JBBKWX010000078.1:0-13313 GCA_037969175.1 Bacteroidia bacterium
AGTGCTACTTGTTCAGGCACTTCAGTAGGATATCAATGTTATCCGGATACTTTCAAAACGCTTGCAGGAAACATCCCTTGTGCTAAACCTTTTGGACTGAGTCATGTGTTGAATACAGGATCATCTGTTACAGGTCATTGGGATAATCGTATCACAGCTGATACTTTCAAGATCCGCTATGGTAAAATAGGAGATAGCGATTTCACCTATATCCGTATACCCGGTAGCCCCGGATCTGTATCTTCTTACACTATGAACGGTCTTCAAGCGAATACAAGTTACTACTGGCAGGTATCAACGGTTTGTGCCGGTGTATCTTCCAGCTATTCTGCTCCTGACACTTTCACCACTCCAATAGCATATGTTTCATGTACTAAACTGTACGGAATATATTCTGATAACGTGACTCCAAATACGGTTGATGTAGGTTGGGATTCTCTGCTTATTGCAAACGAATTCAGAGTGAGATATTGGATCGATACACTACCGATAGATTTTAAATATAAAACAGTTTCTGGTGGTAGTCCGGGTAATTATACCAAAGTGATTTCTTTGGCCAGCCTTCATCCGGGGAATACCTATAAATTCCAGATCAGATCACAATGTTTAGGTTATAAGAGTGGATATTCTGATGAAGGAACTTTCGTAACTCCACCGGCACCGGCTAGAATGGCACAGGATGCCAATGTTATTGAAAATATTTTTGGTGATGCAGAAGTCTTCCCGAATCCGGGTAATGGTATGTTCAATATCCAATTACATTCTAAAGTAGAAGCAGTTCTTAACTATGGTCTATATGATCTTAGTGGAAGAAATTTACAGAATGGACAGTTCCAACTTAATAGTGGAAACAATCTACAAACTGTAAACTTTGAAGGACTTGCAGCAGGTACTTATTTCTTAAAATTGGAGAACAACAATTATAGCCGAAGCACTAGAATCGTTATTCAATAGCAGGCTAAATAAATCATTTTTAAAGCCCCGTGATCTTTATTGATCACGGGGCTTTTTGTAAGATATTACAGAATCAACCCTATGCGTATATCCCATTAAAAGGGTAGGTTTTGATCTGTTTTTAATCCTGAATTCTATTTGTAAATACTAATTAAAACAAAGAATATCAGTGGAATACTCTGTTTTTGATTCCGGATCCTAATTTTGATCCATCAGGTATCCCAAAGAAAGAGATTGAATGCGTTTTTGGTTTTTAGCACAAAGCTCCTGTAAGATTTTGTATCATTTTATCTGAACATCATTCAATTTCCGAAGTAAAATCCGACAAACAACAAATAACCACTATTGGAAATCGGTAAAAAACAACAAAATGCAAAACACTACAAAGCTAAATGGGATCACAGGTAATATTATCTGGACCATTATCGCCTCACTCTTCATCCTTGGGCTGATACAGCCAACCAAGGTGAAAGCTCAAGCATGCGCTACTCCTGTGGGATTATCGCATACAGCACTATCATCCAGTTCTGAAAGAGTAAACTGGACAGCCAATCCATCATCATCATCTTATCAACTAAGATATGCTGAGCTTGGATCAACAAACTATGTTTACTCCACTTTCCCCGGGGGGGCGTCAGTGAGTAATTACACATTGAATAATCTGAAATCATCAACAACCTATTACTGGCAGATCCGCGCAACTTGCAGTTCCACTAACTCACGTTATTCAACTACCGATACCTTTACTACCATGGCCGGAGTGATCTCTTGCGTAAAGCTTTATGGTACGTACTCAACCTCTGTCAATTATAATACTGCAGTTGTTGGCTGGGACAGTACCTTGGTCGCAAATCAATTTCGTGTGCGTTATGCTCCGGTTAATTGCCCTACAAATTACAGTTACGCATTAGTTTCAGGGGGAACTCCGGGAAATTATACAAAGAATGTTACACTAACGAATCTTGCTCCCGGAACGCAATACAATTATCAAATTGCACCTATCTGTGGAGGTACTCAGTATTCGTATACGACTGCTAAGACGTTTACAACTCCTATACCTGCTGTAAGCATTACTGTTTCCGGTGGAGCAGTTTGCCCGGGTACGATACCGGTTTTTACTGCCACACAAAGTCAGCCTGCTATTTACCTGAATTATCAATGGAAAGTCAATGGGATTAATGCAGGTCAAAATCAAACAACATTTACCGGTAGTTCTCTGGTAAATGGTGATGTTGTCACCTGCCAAATTATCCCACAATCCGGTTGTGCGGCGCAAACAGTTGCAAATTCAAATGCGATTGTTGCTACCAATGTAACAGCAGCATTACCCTACATAACAAACTTCAGTAATCTAAATTGCTGGAGTATCGCACACGTTTCAGGAACACCTGCTGGCGACTGGGAAGCGGCTTCTTCTTTAAGTAATCCAGCTTTGGCTCCTGTATCAGGTACCGGGATCATGCAGTTTCGTTCAAGCCAACACCTGTTGGGAGCCAAATCGCGTCTCATTTCTCCTGTTATATCCTTTGCTTCTATCACGGATCCGTATATCAATATCTCTCTTTCAAAAGACAATGGTATGATCAACAACCCTGATTATGTAGAGATCTTGATCTCTACAGATAATGGTGGTACATGGTCAGCTCCTTTACGTTCGCCTATGCGTTACAGTGCTACAGCAACTGTCCCTGCCTGGAATCAATTTAATCTGGATCTTTCTCCATTTGCAGGCCAATCGGAGGTCAGGATAGCTATTCAAGCGGTGAGTGAAGAAGGTAAAAACATAGGTATAGATGCAATAACTATTGCCGATGCTACATGCCGTGTCCCAAAAAACAGAAATGTGAATAATATCACAGGAAATACTGCATTGATCAACTGGAGCAATGTAGGGGGCAGCAATTACAAAATTAAATATATTGCTCTTACTCCGGGTGCAGCTGCCAACACGAAGAATAACGGAAGTTCTACATCATTCACATTGAATTCACTCCAGCCAAATACACAATATGCTTGGTGGGTAAGTTCTTCTTGCGGAAGCGTTTCCATCGGTTATCAATGCTTTGCAGATACATTTACAACAGGAAATGGAACTTCACCTTGTGTAAAACCGGGTAGTTTAAGCCATAATCTGATTACCGGAAATACGGTCCAGGTATCCTGGGATCCGGCTATCCAGGCTGATTCATTCAAAATCCGTTATGCAGAGATCGGATCTTCTGTGTATGCATATTTGAAAGTTGCTTATGGCGCAGGAGCGTTTGGTCTTTCAAATGCTACGCTTGAGAATCTTTTCATAAATACAACATACTATTGGCAGGTTGCCTCACAGTGTGGACTTGCTGTTACAGCCTATTCAGCACCCGATACGTTTACCACACTTTCCACACCTGCAGGTTACCTGAATTGTGTTAAGCCATTCAATATCTCCGCTACAAATGTCACTGCTAATGATGCAGTGATTCACTGGGATACACTTATTGTTGCCGATTCATTCCGTGTAAGGTATGCGCCAACAGCTTCACCTAATGATTATAAATATACGATGGTGTCAGGTGGAAGTCCGGGTGCTTATGTAAGCAGCACGGTTATCGATCGCCTTTTGGCAGGAGTTCAGTATAATTATCAGGTGAAAGCGATCTGCAATGGCGTGAGTACACCTTATAGCGATCATTCTACATTCATTGCGGATGTATTACGTATAGCAGTGATCGATGCTGAAAAGGTGGATGTTGCAGAACTGTCTGTTTATCCTAATCCTACTGCAGGTGATACCAAGATCAATTTCATGAGCGATCTCAATGGAACTGAAACGATCCGTGTCATGGATAATACCGGGCGCACCGTATTCAGCAAAAAAGTGAATGTGATTAAAGGTTCAAACTCATATCAGCTGGAATCATCCGGATTTGAGAATGGAGTTTATACCTTATTGATCATTGGAAATACAGGGGTTCAGAAAACCCGCTTCGTAATTACGAAATAGCTTTACCGATTCCATATTTGAGGGCTCCTGCAAAGGGGCCCTTTTTTTATTTGGGCGTATCCCCGATCCCCAACATGTTGGAGATCGGGGTCGGGCTAGCACTTACAATCTTTGCCTTGCAAAAAATGCAAGGCAACGGGATTTCCAGTACTATCCCTTACGCATGAATCTTATCAACAAATTTGGTACTTAGGTGTTCTTTAGATAAATTGCTTAGCTATGTTATGAATGCGTTAATTTTTCCCCTTCGTATAGATTGGCTTATCTCATTTATTAACTTTGTACAAACCATGATTTTTTAACCAAATTCATACTTCAAACCATGACTACATCTCTAACAATTTTTCGAAGCGTCATCCAAAATCTGACAAAAGCAACTCTGCTTTTTGTTTTTTTTATTTTATTAATCTTCAATTCAAATGTTTATGCTCAGGCAATTTCAATGACAAACTCGCCTTTGACATACACTCAAGCATTTAATACATTAAATTCTACAGGTACTATTACTTGGGCAGATAATTCAACAATTTCGGGTTGGTATGCGCAAAGAACGGGAACAGGTACCACTCTTTCCGCTTCAACCGGATCTAGTACCGGAGGAGATTTGTATAGCCTAGGTTCGACTTCGTCTTCAGAAAGAGCTTTAGGTTCACTGGGGTCAGGAAACGCAGCTGCAGGAAGTTTTGCTTGGGGAACAATTTTTCAAAATAATACTACAGCAACAATAGCTTCAATCTCTGTTGGGTATACAGGTGAGCAATGGAGAAATAATGGAAATGCTACAGCTCAAACGGTTACTTTTTGGTATAAAGTCTCATCTACATTAGTGACTTCACTTAATCCGGGATCAGTTAATACAGGCTGGACAGCAGTTAATGCTCTTGATTTTACTTCACCGATTGCCACTGCTAGTGCTGCAACCCTTGATGGTAATCTATCAGCTAATAAAATTACTTTTCTTCCTACAAGTCTTGGGGCTATTTCTATACCCGTTGGACATTATTTGATTCTTCGTTGGAGTGATATAGATCATCCTGGGAATGACCATGTTATGGGAATTGATGATTTTAATATCACTTGGCCTGCAGGAGGAGGAACTTCATTACCTACGGTGTCAACTTCAGCAATATCTTCTATAACTCAAAACTCTGCTGTAAGTGGAGGCAATGTTACATCTGATGGAGGTGACCCGGTAACTGTGCGCGGAGTAGTTTACGCTACAGCACCTAATCCAACCCTTGCTAATAGTTTTACTACTGATGGTGCAGGTACAGGAGTTTATGTAAGCTCATTGTCCACTTTGACAGAGAATACGCTTTACTATGTGAAGGCTTATGCAACTAATTCGATTGGTACTTCATATGGTGGACAACAGACTTTTACAACCCTGAAATCAGCACCCCTAACTCAGGCTTTTAATATCGTACTTAATGGTGGCGGAACATCTATGGATGTGAGCTGGACTAATGGAAGTGGAGATCGCAGAATTGTAAAAATGAATACCAGCAACACCTTTTCGGATCCGACCAATGGTACTGATCCTGTAGGAAATAGTACATATAGCGGAGGAGAACAGGTTATGTATAATGGAAGCGGTAATGCACTTACTGTTTTCGGTTTAACTCCTGCTACAAACTATTGGTTCAGGGTTTATTCGTATAACAATACCGGAGCATCAACGCTGTATAATATCACTACGGCTGCAAATAACCCGATGATGGGAAACTCCGGTGTGTTTACTTGTCCTACAGATTTGATCATTTCTGAATATGTGGAAGGTAGTAGCAATAATAAATACATTGAGATCTATAACGGTACAGCATCCGATATCAATTTGAGTAACTATGAACTTCGTTTATATTCAAATGGTGGAACCACGCCTTCTGCTTCATCCATGACGGGCATTTTGCCTGCAGGTCAGACCATTGTGTATAAAAACTCAAGCGCTGCTGTTTATTTAGGAGCGGCGACTACTTCAGGTGCTACCAACTTCAATGGAGATGATGCATTTGCGATCTGGCATATTCCAAGTGCCTCATTTGTAGATATTTTTGGTACCATTGGACAAGATCCGGGTGCGGCATGGACATCTGCTTCAAATTCTACACAAGACAAAACGTTGAGAAGGAAAGCAAATGTAAATGCGGGAATTACTGTTAATCCGGGTTCGGGTTTCCCGACGCTGGAAAGTCAGTGGACTCAATTTAATATCGATGATGTAAGTGGCCTTGGTTCACATACGATCAATGCATGTTGCTTTGTAGCAAGTGCTGCAAGTAACTCACCCCTTTGTTCCGGATCTGATCTGCAACTTACTTCTCCTACAATTTCAGGTGCATCATACTCCTGGACCGGACCAAACGGGTACACCTCTTCGGATCAAAATCCTGTGATCCTAAATGCTACAACTGCTGATAATGGAACGTATACAGTCACGGTTACACAAACCGGAGGTTGTCCAGCTACCATGGAATCGGTTGTTGTTACTGTCAGCAATCCACCTACAGCCACTATCAATGTTTCAAATGTTACCTGCAATGGTGGGAATGACGGTTCATTGACTGCAGTTCCTTCAGGAGGCACTGCTCCTTACACCTATGCTTGGGATTTGAACAATCCTACAGGTACCAGCTTTAGTGTGATCGATGATATTAAAGATTCATCTCATCCATATGATGGAATTGGTAGTTCCTTTGGTTTTGTAGTAGACGGAGTGCAGGGAAAAGAATTGACACTTACCAGAGGTATTACATATACATTCAATATAAATTCTCCCGGTCACCCACTTTACATTACTACCGATGCAGCGGGAGGTAGTGGTTCCGGTGCAGGTATGATCTCAAATGGTGTTAACGGTAATTTTACGGATGTAGGGATCTTGACATTCAAGCCTAATGGAAGTCATCCGGCTTTATTGTACTATAACTGTGATAACCATTCAAATATGGGTTGGAAGATCAATATCGTGAATGGTCCGGGCGGGATAACTGCTTCTTCTTTGAGTGCAGGCGGACCATATACTCTTGTTATCACAGATGCCAACGGTTGTTCATCTTCAACTTCAGCTTCTGTTACAGAACCTGCTCCGGTTCCGGCTCCTACGATCTCTCAAAATATGCCTGCTTGCGGCGACATCATACTGACGTCTACTGCTTCTGCTGGGTATATGTGGTCAACAGGAGCTACAACCCAAAGCATAGTCGTTTCTACTGATGGAGCCTATTCGGTTTCTGCCATCGATGGAAATGGTTGTTCTTCGGCACCGGTTGTTTATAATGCTGTGATCAATCCATGTGTCCCATGTGTTACTCCGGGGCTTTTGAGCACTACTGGAATTACTGCCACAGAGGCTAGCTTTAATTGGGATCCTGTGGTTACAGGTGATGCTTTCCTTATCAGATATTGGAAAAACGGAGATCCATTACCTGGTGGTTTCAAATATACCAGTGTAACAGGTCCTAACCCGGCAACATCAGTGATTCTTGGAATCTTATTCCCAAGTACGGTCTATAACGCACAGGTCAAAACTGTTTGTAATACCGGAACATATTCCAGGTATTCTGCGGTTCATCAGTTTACGACTGCTGCAGGCACTATCCCATGCGTAAAACCATTCGATACAAGAGCAGTTAACATTGGTACGAATTCAGCTACTATCAAATGGAATCCTATCGTATCGGCTGATACATTTAAAGTTAGATATGCCAAGGCAAGTCTGGGAGCACCCTACAATTATAGTTATATGACGGTTTCCGGAACTCCGAATATCGACTCTATCGATATCGCCAGCCTTACACCAAATGAGCTATATGTCTTCAGTGTTCAAACGATCTGTAATGGGGCAAGATCAAGATATAGCAATGACGAGAACTTCACTACACTTGCCGTTCCTGCTACTACACCTGTAAGATTGAACAATCAGGTCTCTGCAAATTCTTTAGGCTTTAATGTATATCCAAATCCTACATCAGGAAGTACAACTTTGGAAATGAAGTCTCAAGTTTCAGGTACATATCTGATCAGGATCTCTGATATTTCAGGAAGGGTAGTACTTACTCAAAACGGAATTATCACTAAAGGGATAAATCAGTTATCACTTGAATTGGATGCTTTGAACAAAGGAATGTACCTGATAAATCTTGAGTTTGAAGACCAAAGAGTAAGTAGTCGCATCGTTTTACAATAATCTTTGATAGTATATTTTCTATAAGGGGGGCCAAAAGCTCCCCTTTTTTTTTCTACCATTTAGATGTGATTTGATTTATAGTGTTAATATGTTAAATTTGTATAGCTGAACTACTAATTTGTATTTCTGTATAACCCACCACGCTCCATGAAACTATTTTGCCATTTTTTGGTAAGTATTTGTATTATAGCGCCCTTCAACAGTTTTGGGCAATGTAATATTCCTGTTGGACTTTCTACGGGCAGCATTACTACCATCAACGCAATTGCACTCTGGGCGCCACAAGCAGGTGTCGATACCTTCAAATTGAGATATGCCGAATTAGGTACCGGTGCATGGACTCAACGAAATATTCTAAATAATCCTTCTACTAATTCATACTATATATCCGGTCTTTATCCCGGAGTAACATATGAATGGCAGATAAAAGCAATTTGTGGAGCCAATTCAAGTGGTTACGGACCGGTTGAGATCTTTACTACACCTTGGGGATATATGCCCTGTATCAAACCTCCCAATACCTTTACAACAAATATTAGTAATTCATCTGCCAGTTTGATGTGGGATACACTGATCTCAGCTGATACGTTTAAGATAAGATATGGTGTTTTAGGTTCCAATGTCTTCACATGGAGAAATGTTGCAGGATCTCCAAATCTTATTTCTTATGAATTGGCAAATCTTGCCCCAAATACTACGTATGAGTGGAAAGTACAAACAGTATGCAATGGAGTAACTAGTTCGTATTCAAATCAGAATGTATTCACTACTACATTTGGCCCTACACCTTGTGGTAAACCCTATAATGTTAGAATTGGTGATATAACTACAAGTTCGGCGAAGCTGGTATGGAGTGGAAATGTCACAGGTGATCAGTTTAGATGCAGATATGCTGTAAACTCAGCCAACCCTGTTTGGCAGTATAAAACGGTCTCAGGAGTACCCAATATAACTTCAATGGTTTTGACCGGTTTGATTCCAAATACACAATACATTTTCCAGCTTCAAACACTTTGCCTTGGAGTTACCATAGGTTATGGACCTCAGTATACGCTTAATGTTCATCCGTTGCGACTAGGAGTCTTTGATGTTCAAACAAGCATTGTAGATCTTGAACCTGATAAGCTATACCCCAACCCTGCTAAAGACGAAATTTTTATCCGCTTCAATTCGGGAGATGATTCGAAGTATACGATCCGTGTTTATGATCTGATAGGTAAGGAAAGAATGCTGATCTCTGAAAAAGGACAGATTCCCGGAATCGTAGAAAAAAGGATAGACACTGCTGCATTACCAAAAGGAATTTATTTTGCTGAGCTCAGTGTAAATGGAAGGCTCAAACAATACAAATTTGTTATAGACAAATAAAAAAATCCCTCCTGAATGGAGGGATTTTTTTGGATCACTTCTTTAAAAGATCTCGGATCTCTGTAAGTAATTTTTCTTCTGTGCTAAGTTCCGGTGCTTTAGCCGGTGCTTCTTCTTTCTTCTTCTTCATCGAGTTCATTGTTCTTATTATCATGAAAATTGCCATAGCAATGATCAGGAAATCTATAGATGTTTGAATGAAGTTACCATAGTTGATGGTTACAGCTTCAGTCACCACATTTTCGCCCTCCATTACAGCTGCTGACAATTCATACTTAAGATCCGTGAAATTTACACCACCCATAATTTGGCCGATTGGTGGCATTATTATATCGGCTACAAGAGAGCTTACGATCTTGCCGAAAGCCCCACCAATGATAATACCCACAGCCATATCCATTACATTACCGCGCATGGCAAATTCGCGAAATTCTTTCATCATTCCCATAAATAAAGGTTTAAAGGTTAACTGATTATGATTGATTGGTCATCAAAATATACAATTAACAGGAAATTCCAAAATAAAGCTATGAACAGGCAGCTATATCTTTGATATTTAACTGAATAGTGGTGTTTCCATTCCAGATATTCTGTTCCAGGTTATAGCAAATATCAAAATAGGATCCAGGTTCAGTTTCCTTCAATTTATCACTTTGTCCAAAAGCAATGGCATCAAAAGCTACCCCTGTTTCTGAAATCAGTGAAAGTTTCAAATGATTTTTACCAACGATCCGTGGAGCATATTTTGAACGCATTCTGTTGGTTCTAAAAACAGGACTCATGTTGCCCGGACCAAATGGAGCAAATTGCATGAGCAATTTTAAAAATCCCAAATTGATAGTTGTCAGATCGATCAAAAGATCAATATCTATTTGCGGGATCCTATTTTCTTCGGGTAGGGAAGCACTAACTATTTCTTCAAATTTTTGACTGAAGGCTTCAAAGTTTTTTTTATCCATCGTCAATCCTGCAGCATACATATGCCCACCATATTGATCCAGCAGATCGCTGCATGCATCAATAGCCTGATAAACATCAAAGTCTTTGACCGATCGTGCCGAGCCTGTCAGCTTGCCTTCTGTCTCTGTCATTACGATCGTAGGTTTATAATAAGTCTCGATCAATCTGGAGGCAACAATTCCTACTACGCCTTTGTGCCAGTCGGCATGATAAAGTACGGTAGTCAGCTTTTCTGAAATTTGATTTTTTTCTGCAAGCAATTCCAATGCATGTTCCGTAATGGATGCATCAAGTAATCGCCTTTCCTTGTTATGTTCATCGATCTGTTTGGCATACTGCACGGCCAGATCAGACTCTTTGCTTAAAATTAATTGTACGGCTTCATTACCTGACTTTATCCTTCCTGCTGCATTTATTCTGGGACTGATCCCAAAAACTACATCATTTATTTCAAGGGTTTTTGTCAATCCCGCAATATCCAGTATAGCACTGATTCCGGGTCTCTTTCTTTTATTCAGTTCTATGAGACCATGAAAAGCCAGGATTCTGTTTTCATCAATGATAGGAACAATATCAGCTGCTATGCTGATCACTGCCAGATCCAGATATTCATATAATTCCTGGATATCACCTTGCGTTTTTTGGATAATGGCTTGAGCCAATTTAAATCCGATACCACATCCACATAATTCCTTGAAAGGATAATTGCAATCGGAACGTTTTGGATCAAGCAGTGCATATGCCTCCGGTAATGTATCTCCGGGTAGATGATGATCACATACGATAAGATCCAGTCCCAGTTGCTTCGCCTGAATGGCTCTTGCATGTGCTTTTATTCCACAGTCAAGAGCGATGATCAATGTGTATCCTTGTTCTGCCGCAAAAGAAATTCCGATCTCTGAAATACCGTATCCTTCTTTGTACCTGTCGGGAATATAATAACCAATATTCTTATGTCGTTTTTCAAGAAAAGAAAAAACAAGAGATACAGCTGTGGTACCGTCTACATCATAATCGCCATAGATGAGAATGCGTTCATTATTTTGAATAGCCAGCAGAATTCTTTCTACTGCCAGATCCATATCTTTCATCAAGAATGGATCATGCAGATCTTTCAGATCGGGTCTGAAAAAATACTTTGCTTCATCATATGTTTTGATCCCTCTTTGATTGAGAAGATCACAAAGGATAGGAGAGACATTGAGCACTTCAAAAAGATGATCCGTGATTTTTTTATCCGGTGCAGCTTTTAATTTCCAGCGTTTGCTTAGTTTCTGATTTGTCATGTGGCGACCGGCAAGATACTGATTGGTATCAGGTGTAGGTGCAAAAAAAAGAAGGTTCTTTTATGAACCTTCTAATAAGCGAATATATTCGAGAATCAATTAAAAGCGTTTATACCTGTAACGTCCATTCCCGTGATCAATAAATGAATATCGTGCGTGCCTTCATAAGTAATTACGGATTCCAGATTCATCATGTGGCGCATGATAGGATATTCACCTGTAATGCCCATGGCGCCATGGATCTGTCTTGCTTCACGTGCAATTTCCAATGCCATATTCACATTGTTTCTTTTGGCCATTGAGATCTGTTGCGGAGTAGCACGGTTTTCATTCTTCAACACACCCAATCTCCAGGTAAGCAACTGCGCTTTTGTGATCTCGGTAAGCATCTCAGCAAGTTTTTTCTGTGTTAACTGGAAGGATGCGATCGGCTTTCCGAATTGTATTCTTTCCTTAGAATATCTCAAAGCTGAATCATAACAATCCATAGCTGCACCAATAGCTCCCCAGGCAATTCCGTAACGGGCTGAGTTGAGACAACCCAAAGGACCTTTCAAGCCTTTCACATTTGGGAAAACATTTTCCTTAGGAACCTTTACGTTATCAAACACCAGTTCACCGGTAGCCGAAGCACGCAATGACCATTTACCATGCGTCTCGGGAGTTGTAAATCCTTCCATGCCTCTTTCAACTACCATTCCTCTGATATCACCTGCTTCATCTTTACCCCAAACAACTGCGATATCCGCAAAGGGCGCATTTGAGATCCACATTTTAGCACCATTGAGTTCGTAATGATCTCCTTTGTCTTTTATATTTGTAAGCATGTTGCTGGGATCCGAACCATGATTGGGTTCTGTCAATCCAAAACAACCCAAAAATTCACCACTTGCCAATTTGGGCAGGTATTTCTTTTTTTGCTCTTCTGATCCATAGGTGTATATCGGATACATCACCAGTGATGATTGCACAGAGGCTGTAGAACGAACGCCTGAATCTCCACGCTCAAGTTCCTGCATGATCAATCCGTAGGAGATCTGATCCATTCCACCACCTCCATATTCTGTAGGGATATAGGGTCCAAAAGCTCCAATATCAGCTAATCCTTTTACGATCTGCTTGGGAAATTCAGCTTTTTGGCAAGCTTCTTCTATGATAGGAGATATATTCTTTTTTACCCAGTCTCTTACCGAATCCCTTACCAAACGGTGTTCTTCAGTAAGTAATTCATCAACAAGAAAATAATCCGGTGCTTGAAAACGATCAGTTGCCATTATAGATATTTGGTTTTGTTAAGGCTGCAAAATTAGAAAATAAAACAGGAGCAGCATGAAAACAAAAAATCTATTCCTAATTATCTGTCATAGTTGTCCTGATTAATCTGTATTTTTTTATCATTGTTGTCCGGAATAAATTTTAGTTTTTTATTTAAAGCTTTTTTTTAACCACAGGGACCTCAGTCCCGCACGTGCGCATACGCGTCAAGCTAACAGTAGAGAATATTTCCCGCAGATCTCTCAGAAGCTATTTATTCCATTCTGTGAGATCTGCGAATGCAAAGTGAATCTCTTGC
>JBBKWX010000079.1:0-16218 GCA_037969175.1 Bacteroidia bacterium
TCAACTATAATTTACAATAGCCATATAAATGGGCATCCCTATCGTGATATTGAATGGAAAGGTTACCCCAAGAGCCATAGGGATATATAATCCGGGGTCGGCTTGCGGTGCCGCCAATCGCATGGCTGCCGGAACAGCTATATAGGAAGCACTTCCTGCCAATATCGCAAACATAAATCGGTTACCCACATCAGTAGTAACATATCCGCTGAAATAAGCAGCAAGACATCCGTTGATCAACGGGATCAGTATTGCAAACAAACTTACAAACCATCCGTATTTTAAGAATGTAGAGAATCTTTTGGCAGTGACCATTCCCATCTCGAGCAAGAAAATAGCCAGGAATCCTTTAAAAATATCCGTGGTGAATGGCTTGATCCCTTCAGCTTGTTTAGCGTCCGAGATCATGCCTATCACGAGACTTCCCAAGATCATTAATACACTGCCATTAGTGAAGGAATGATGTATGATATTTTTTATGCTTCCTTTTTTTGAACTCCCGATATCATACTTCATGATCAAGATCACGCCAACGATGATAGCCGGTGATTCCATCAATGCCATTACTGCTACCATATGCCCTCCAAATGGAATGCTTTGAGCCTCCAGGAAAGAAGAAGCAGCAACAAATGTTACAGCACTTACAGAACCATATGCCGCAGCAATTGCTCCCGCATCATAGATACTCATTTTTCGTTTCAGAATAAAAAATGTGTAAAGTGGAATAATGGATGCGACTAATAATCCAAATAAGATCGAGTAAAGAATCTCATTGGAGAAGGGGCTGTGAGATAACTCTTGTCCGCCTTTAAACCCAATGGAAAATAAAAGATACAAGGATATGAACTTGCTCGTCGAAGCGGGAATCTCAAGATCACTTTTCACTACACTGGCTATTATCCCCAATAAAAAGAATAACAGCGTCGGGTTTGTTATGTTCGAGATTAGTAAATTTAAATCCATGGGGTAGCGTAGAGTGCTCAAATGTAAAAACTAAACGCCTACTTATCTAAGTTTAAAATATTTATTGTTCCTGATGCATTATTTTATGATCCTCATGCAGATGTCACCGCATGAGGATCAATTGAAAAGAGATTTGCTATTGAAATATATTGCTTAAATCCTAAATAGTATTAGCACTATTCCAAATTAAATCGAAAATCTCATTGTTTTTAACTTTAGTATTAAATACTATTTATCTCCATTCCCGCCAATACTCATAGCTGCTCCAAAAGTTAATCTGGATGGGCTGCTAAGTGTGGTTTTTCCGGAGTCATTGGTTTTACTCATGCCTTGATAATGTGTAGATAAGATCAATGAACCCAAATTGAGCGCAAAACCTGCTTTGTACCCAATTTTGCTTTGCTGATCTAAAGCAAGGTTACTTCCATTTGTATGATCCCTGATCTGCGATATGAAATGATAAACCGGACCAACCTCTATCCCGACCGGACCAATTAAATTCATGCCACCCAAAACAGGCGCTTCTATACTGTTCACACTGAATGTTACACTTCCGGATTGTTCGCCATCTATATAAGAATCAAACTTTCCCTTGCTTTGATGTAATAATACCGCCGGTTTTACATAAAATGGACCTATTCCGAACTTTCCAAATAAACCGGCTTCATAACCGGTGATTCCATCGCCTTTTAATACCCTTGTAAATCCATCTCCTACTTCCGAGATCCTCAAGGATTCTGTTGAAACTCCTCCCGTTATTCCTCCTTTTGCATTTTGCGCATTTACGACATGAGTTAATACCAGAATGAATGCTGCTATTATGATAATTTTGGTTTTCATTGTATTAAGATTTAAAGTTTAACTTATTCTCAATACAATATTCCAATTCAATACCAACCCTGTAATTGATTGATTTACAGAAGGTGATTTCAAAAGTTCAAATTAATTTGATAAATAATTTTCAAAATGAAAAAGAATCGGACTAGTTTCCCGACTTTTTTGAAACAACAAATTGCGGAATTTTTTGCCCTTGTGAAGAACATGATTTTAAAATTTCAAGTCTTCTCAATCTGGTCTCTTCTCTTTTTGCACTTGTCACCCACCAAACACTTGCTCGCAGTGTTGATGGTGGCAATGCACAAAAATATTTCCAGGCTTTTGCATCTTTCTTCAATAGGGCTTCATATTCTGGTGGGAGACTTATATGTTCTTGCTCGAAAGAATATATCCCCGATCGGTCTTCTTTTTTATGCTCGTAAGCCTTCAAGCCCGACGGCATCATCTTTTTTTCAGCCTTCAATTTTTCTACGATCCTAATATTCACAGCGCTCCAGATGCTGTTCTCTTTTCTTGGAGTAAAACGTATCATATAGCTTTTCTCATCTATAGATTTTCTTAATCCATCGATCCAGCCAAAACAAATCGCTTCTTCAACCGACTCAGTCCATAGTATACTTTTTTCTCCCGATGAGATTTTCTTAAATCCAACCCATAATTCTTTTTTGGAATTGTGATTTTTACTAAGCCATTTTCGGAACTCACTTCTTGTAGGAAAAAACAAAGGGATAACACCGGTCGTGTCCATTCATAATTGATTTTGATGCTTATTTCTTTTTGGATGATTTGGCTTTTGGATTAAAATCCAGACATTTCTGGATCCAGGTTTCAAGATCTTTTTCTTTATCTACAGATTCTTCACTTACAAATACATAGCCCTGCATAGGTCTTCCGGTAAAGTCCATAGCGCGACATCCTTTTATCTTCAAAGCAAGTTCATATTCCTGGGGATCAATTCTGCACATCAGGTCATTTTTGACTATTCCGCAGCACATTTTATCATTGACCATAAACGTCAATCCACCCATCATTCTTTTTTCTGAAAATGTTGCAGACTTTCTCTGAAGAACTATTTTAATTCTTTCTGCCAGATGTTCATTATATGCCATGGTCTTAGATTGAATTTTGGAAAACTCTTGAATCTAAAATTAAGCAAATCTTTTAATTTGGCTATACTTTGGGGTAATAACATTTGAATATAGAACCTTGCCCCAAATTACTTTCTAATTCTATTTTGCCTCCGGATTTTTCTATCAGATCTTTGCACATAGGTAATCCCAATCCCGTTCCTAATTCTTTTCCTGTACCATAACTCCTTTCAGCTTTAAAATTGAATAGTGTTTCAATTTTTTCTTTTGGAATCCCTAAACCTTCATCTTTGAAAATTGCGATTGCATATTTTTCATTTACATCGACAGAGACGAAAATATTCTTATTAGGATTTGTAAATTTTATGGCATTCATCAATAAATTTCGGGTAACAAATCGAACTACTTCTAAGTCAATATTTGCTAAAATAATTTTGTCGGAATCACTGAAGTTTATCTTTATTCCTTTTTGTTCAGCTATTGCTGATACATGTCTTATGGATGCAGAAATTGGAGCTATAATATTAGCAGTTTCTATATTCACATAGCTTCCGCCCATCTGTGATCTGGCCCAGGTCAATACATTTTCAGTTAGTTCCCGAATATGAAAAGTTTGAACCTGTAATTTCTTCAAAACTGGTTTCGCTTCATCTACACTGAGATCCTCATCAGTGACTAAAGTAAGTGTTTCAGCAAGAAAATTAATTGGAGAAATTAAATCATGAGATAAAATGGAGAAAAGTTGATCTTTGGATTTCGCCAACTCTTCCAATTCTTTATTTTGTTTATGGATTTCTTGTTGTTTGCGCTCTAATATTTTGGCATTTTTATATTGTGATCTTAACAAGAAAAATAAAAATAATGCCAATATGAAAATAAAGATCAATCCGGATAAAACCCATTTGTTTCTCTCATTGGCTAATTCTTGTTTTAACTCGGCGTTTTCCCTTACCTTTTTTTCAGTATCCAGACTTGCATTTAATAGATCTATCCTCTGTTTAGTATTCTTGTTTCTTGATTCTGAGTCAAGCTCATAATGTAATGACTGAAAATCGTATGCTTTTTTATAATCTCCTAAAGAGTAATAGGATCTTGCTACAATGCGATAAGCGTAAGGTAAATGTGATGTATGCCCATTTTCGGTTGCCATTGCAATTGCTTTGTTAGAATGTTCCAATGCTTCATCATATTTCTTGGTAACAAGATACAGTTGAGCAATATTTAATTCAGCACTAAGTACATTATCCAGTGAATTATTTTCTTGTGCCAGCTCTAATGCTTTTTGTAAATATCCGAATGAACTTGAATAATTTTTATTCAACCTTGATATAGCTCCCCTGAGGTTAAGGTTTGATATTTGATGAATAAGAATGGGTTTTGAATTTGCTATTGCATCGCTTGAGTCTGCATACAGAGCGGCAAATTCTAAATTAGATTTTTCAAAATATACTGCAGAGAGTCTGTTATATGCCCTGCTAATTTGTAATGAATCCTGATTATTTTTAGCCCTGATTAGTCCCCTATTTAAATATTTAATAGAAAGGTCATAATTATTTGATGCTCTATACATTTCACCAATAGTATTCAGAAGTTCAGTTTCTTTTAAACTGTTTTCTGTTTTTTGATAATACAACAAAAGTTGAAAACTTAAAGGCTTAGCATGTTCATATGACCCTGCCACATAAAATTTCATCATTTCCTTTTCTGTCGAATCGGCATTAAAAAAACTTTGTGCGAATCCCTGTACAAACACCAGTAGGAGTGTGGTTAAAATTGAAAGCCTGATGAGTAACTTTGCTTTGCGTTTAATACGTAACATCTAGAAAGAAATATCCCTGTTTCTTTTCGTTCTCCTTTTAGCAAGAAGATCAAATATTTTCCTCAATTATACTATACTGGGTTCAAATAAGTAATCTTTTAGTATAAATTGTTGCTTAATAAAATGAATGCGGCGCTAAAGTAATGAAAATGAAGTTTATAATATTTATTTTACCTCCTTTATTTTACAAGCTGGGCATCTATAGTTTGTGCAACAACATAGCTTGCTTCACAAAGCTTATATTTGAACCATGATATTTGAATTTAATACCGGCAGAGCTTTGCTAAAAGCAAACATGTCACTTCCAATGGATATCTCTATCCCACTTAGAGCAGGTGCTGACAATGTAAATGCATTTCACCTGCCTCCATTTACACGCAAGCCATTTGCAATAGGTGATTTTGTCGGAGCTGTAAAAGCAGGAGGGCCTTGCAACGTTTATGATCTTGCCTTCAACCCACATGGAAATGGAACACATACCGAATGTGTTGGTCATATCAGCCCAAAGGAAGAGTCGATCAATGATTGCCTCAAAGAATTCTTTTTTCATGCCAGATTGCTTACGATCGATCCGGTCAGACATAATAATGATCTGGTAATTATGAATGAACAGATCCTTCCATTTTTAGATAATGCTCCACAGGCTTTGATCCTTCGAACACTACCCAATACAGAAGCGAAGTTGAATTTTCAATATAGCGGCAGTAATCCTTGTTTTTTACATCACGAAGCTGCTAAAAGTATTGCGAATGCCGGAGTCCTGCATCTTTTGATCGATACTCCATCTGTGGATAAAGAAGAGGATGGGGGAGATCTGCTTGCACATCACGCATTTTGGAACTACCCGGAAAATACCAGAATGAATGCGACCATTTCGGAATTGATCTATGTACCCAATGCCGTTAAGGATGGGGATTATTTATTGAATCTTCAAATTGCTTCTTTTGTGAATGATGCCAGCCCCTCAAAACCGGTATTGTATCCTTTGATTTAACGAAAGTTCAGCCATAACTTCTGCTTTAGGATGATAATTTGTTACTTTGCCAAATATTCTTTGGTTATGGCAAATCACATACTAGATAAAACAGATCGGCAAATACTTGATATCCTCCAACAAAATGGACGGATTACCAATCTTCAGTTGAGTTCTGAAATTGGTCTGTCCCCTGCACCCACACTCGAAAGAGTTAAAAAGTTGGAACGGCTGGGTATCATTAAGTCCTATCATGCAAAATTAGATATGGATGAATTGGGTCTGGGTATCCAAACCTTGATGCAAATTTCTTTGCTGCGGCATAAAAATAATGCAATGCAGAATTTCGTAGATCAGGTTAATGCGATCAGTGAAATTACAGAGTGTTATCATATCACCGGTGGATCCGACTATCTTTTAAAAATTATTGTTAAAGATATGAGGGCTTATGAACGTTTGGTCATGGATAAATTAAGTAATATTGAAGAGATAGGACAAATGCAAACCATGATGGTGCTTAGTGTTGTAAAGCAATCCGATACATTACCCCTCCCCATCATTTAATTTTTTCAGAATGAATGTTGAGCAAATTCGAAATTTTTGTTTAGCTAAAAAAGGAGTAGAAGAGACATTCCCATTTGATGATGTGACACTCGTGTTTAAAGTAATGGGAAAGATATTTCTCATCATTGGTTTAAATGAAGCTACATTTTTTAATGTTAAATGTGAACCGGAAATAGCGATAGACCTGAGAGAAAGATATCCTGAAGTATTGCCCGGCTGGCACATGAATAAACAACAATGGAATTCTGTCCGTATTGATGGAGATCTGAGCCATGACTTTTTATATGAACAAATTGACCGGTCCTACAGATTGATAGTTGAAGGCCTTAGCAAGAAATTGAAAGAAGAATTAGCCGGATTATAATTGAAAAACTGTAATCGTTCCGAATTACTTTTGATACTTCTATTTGATACCTTTGCACACCAGCAATATCTGACATGAAACAATTTGGTTACTTCCTCTTAAGAGGCCTGCTGTTTACAGCCCCTTTATTTATTACATTCTATATCTTATTCATTTCAATACGTTGGATGGATGGACTTTTGAATATTGATATACCGGGTCTGGGCCTTGCTATCATACTATTTACACTTGCGCTGATAGGTTATGTAGGATCTGTATTTTTCGCGAATCCTTTTTTCAAATATTTCGAAGGGCTGATCTCAACTGCCCCATTAGTTAAATTACTCTATGGATCGATAAAAGATCTTGTTTCAGCGTTCGTGGGGGATAAGCGTAGATTCAAAGCCCCGGTGAGGGTCAAGTTGAGCGGAGATGGTGCTGTTGAAAAATTAGGATTCGTGACTCAGGATGACCTGAGTCATATTGGTATTCATGATAAAGTAGCTGTATATTTTCCGCATTCTTATAATTTCTCAGGAAATCTCTTCCTTGTTCCAAGAGAAAATGTGGTCCCCATCAATGCTTCCGGAACAGAGATCATGAAGTTCATTGTTTCCGGAGGTGTTACTGATGTTCATCCGGATAATTTAGATCAAGAACTATGAAAAAACTAGTATTTCTTTCAGCTATCGTATTAGCATTTTCTATTTCTTCTAAAGCACAGTTCTCAATAACAGTGTCTGAGACAACAGAGAATTTTGGAAAAACTTCTCACAATGCTTTTAGTGTAATTATCCATCAACAAACACTTAAGAATGTTGAAAGGGAATGGGCTAAATATATGAAAGACCAAAGAGGGAAAGTAAGGAGCAAGAAAGGGTTGATCACAGCTCATAACGTTGCTTTATACCAGATCTCAAGCGACACGGTCAATGCATATGCAAGATTTAGTAAGACCGGGGAAGACCAGGTGAAAGCTGCAATAGGATTCGAATCCGGAGCTTCTTTCGTGAGCTCTGCCGAAGGTGATGATAGATATGATGCTAGTCGCAAGATCGTCTATGATTTTGCTGTCAGGATGTCAAAGGAGGGTGTAGTCGATAACATTCAACAAGCCGAAAAAGACCTCAAGAAGTTGGAAAGAGAAACCTCAATTCTTGAAAAAGATAAAAGCAGACTTGAATATGGCATTGAAAAATCTAAAGCTTCAATAACTAAAGCAGGAGAAGAAATAGATAAAAAGAACATTAAATTGGAAGAGAATAAGCTAAAACTTGAAGAAAAAAATAAACAAGTTTCTGATCTCAATGAATCCTTGCGGACCATCGAATAATCTTATTCTATATTTTGTTTGATTCGATCTATGATCAGATCTATTTCTTGTTTTGATGTGTCTCTTCCCAGACTGAATCTTACGGAAGAATAAGCATCACTTTCCGGTAATCCCATTGCAAGCAAAACATGAGATGCTTCCGGCAGAGCAGAAGAGCAAGCCGAGCCGGTAGAGAGCGCTACATCACCAAGTTTTTTAAAAAGATCTTCAGCTTTTTTACCTTTAAAACAAATATTGCTGGTGTTTGTTAATCGCTCTACCTCGCCTGCATTTATCTTTACAATTTTCAATTTGCGCAGCTCGTTTTCTAAATGATCTCTCAGTGTTTTGATCTTTTCATTATCGTTTATTTTAAGATCATCAATTAGCTGACATGCTTTTCCCAGACCCACTATGCCTGGCACATTCAAAGTTCCGGATCTAAGTCCGTTTTCATGACCACCGCCCTCAATCAAAGGATACAATTGAACACGGGGTTTCTTGCGTCTGACAAATAATACACCCACTCCTTTGGGGCCATAGATCTTGTGCCCGGAAATACAAGCCAGATCAATTCCTAGTTTGTTTACATCTACATCCATTTTTCCAATAGCTTGGGTGGTATCGCAAAGTAGGATAGAATTATTTTCATGCACTTTTTCTGAGATCAACGAAATGTTTTGGATCACACCTGTCTCATTATTTGCAAGCATCACAGCAACAAGAATAGTGTCTTGTCTGATTTGTTTTGATAAAGAATCTATGTCAATTATTCCATTTTTATCCACCTGTATCATCTCTACTTCAGCTCCATCTTCCTGCAAACTCAAACAAGTGTCCAGCACAGCTCGATGCTCTGTACTGCATACAAGAATATGTTTTCCTTTAGCCTGATATTTTTTCCAAACACCTTTGATGGCAAGATTTATAGCTTCTGTAGCGCCGGATGTAAATATCAATTCTTGCTTTTCACATCCGATTACTTTTGCGATCCTTTCCCTGCTTTTTTCTACAGCATCTGCCGCGATCCAGCCATAGGCATGCATCCCGGAGGCAGCATTCCCGTATTTCTCTGTAAAATAAGGAAGCATTTCTTCCAACACTTCAGCTGCTACCGGTGTTGTTGCATTATGATCCAGATAAATCCCAAAACTCATCTTGCTAAATTAAGCATACTCAATGGTGAAAAATAATTCCATAAAAAATAGCCCCTCCCAATAAAGGAAGAGGCTATCCAAGGAAATAAAAAATTATCCTAACGTATGATCGCTATCCTTGTCATACCGATTCTGTCACCTGCCTGCAGCCTAACCAAAAACATACCTGCTGTAACATCTTCTGCATTCCAACGATATTTGTGATTGCCGGGACCTGAAAACCCATCTGCAATCGTCGCTATCATTCTTCCGCTAAGATCAAAGACCTGTAATTTTATGTACTCGTTACTTGTAAGATCAAAGCTGATCCATGATCCATCATTACTTGGATTAGGATAAACAGAAACACCGATCGTCTCTAATTCATTGATGCCGGATGCCAGACGGAATACATACACACTGTCGCAATGTGTGTAGATTGAACCGTTTGACAAGGTCGCTGTTACACATACGTTATACCAGCCCGTGCCGTTGAATTGGTGACTTGGATTCTGTGTAGTAGATGTTGATCCGTCTCCAAAATTCCATGACCAGGTTATAGATCCACCACAAGTAGAATGAACTATAAAATTGATCACTCCATTTCCAAATGCAGATGTATCAGGTGATGTATAGAAAGTTGGAACACAAGTCGTAGGTGCATTTACAGTAACTGTCATGCAATACGTATCTATACATGTCAACGATGGAGATCCGGTTGTGAGGCAAACAGTAAATGTTCCTGCCGCAGTGAAAATATGATACGGGTTTTGTTGTGTGGATGTTGTTCCATCTCCAAAATCCCAATGATACGGACCGTTAGTTCCTATACTTGTATTAGAGAATGAATATCCCGTTCCATTGCTGTCAGGAATTGCGATGAAACTTGCCATGCAATTTGTATTGCCGGGTACCGTAACGATCTTGCAAATTAAACTCGAACAACCATTTGCTGTGGTCATGGTCAGACAAACTGTCCAAACCCCATTAGTAAATTGATGCGTTGGGTTTACAGCTGAAGAACCTGTTCCATCTCCGAATGACCATTGATAAGTTGCGCCGCCACCAATCGACGCATTTGAGAAATAAACCAAACCTGAATTCGTGGATTGGAAGTAGAAGTTGGCTTGGCAAGCTGTATTAGGACCCAAAACATTGATCGTAGAACAATACGTATTGCTGCATCCTGTCAATAGAGATGTTGCCGTTACACATACATGATATGTGCCTGCGCTTGCATAGGTATGAATTGGGTTTTGTCCGGTTCCGTTTGTGCTATCGCCAAATGACCAGGTATAGGATACACTGTTTTGATTACTTGATCCTGCAAAATATACAGCTCCACTTGCACTCGCCTGCTGATAGGTAAAGTATGCAGTGCAATTAACACTTGAACCTACAACTAGTGTATCGCAATAACTTGCCTGACAAAGTGTGTTAGGATTCGAGATCAATAAGCAAACTGTATAAGTGCCCGGTAGGGTGTAAGTGTGATTAGGATTTGATGATGTAGATGTTGAACCATCACCAAAATTCCATAAATATTGAGTTCCCCCCACACTTGTGTTATTGAATGAAAAAGCAAAAGGGTTTGCCGGTGATGCAGAATAATTAAATCCGGCATGACAGGCTGTAGTATTTGGAACCACTACGCTTTGACAAACATTGGATGTGCATCCGTTAGCAGTTGTTATTGTTAAGCAGATCGTATAGGTGCCCGGATTTAGTTGTACTACAGGATGCTGTTGGGTCGATATATTTCCGTTCGGAAGTGTCCATGCCCAACTTATAGCTCCACCAAAACTGGAATCATATAATGCAATTCCGCTGGCGGTAACATTATAGGTAAATGCAGCCTGACATGCACCCGTAGTTCCATTTACAAAGATGGAATCGCAGTATGTAGCTGAACATCCTGTTGCTGGATTTGATGTAGTGACGCAAACATTGTAATACCCAAGTTGCGTATATGTGTGTGTAATCTGATGTCCGCTTCCCTGTGTGCCATCACCAAAACTCCAGGTATATATTCCGTTAGTAATAGCTGGTGATGATGTAGCTGTAAATGATACTACATTCGGACTGTTTTGTATATGTGTATAACTCACACTACAACCCGGGTTTGGATTACTTATCGTAATTGGTTGACAAGACGTATTGACACATCCTGTGGCATCTGTAATAGTAAGACAAACCTGGTATGTTCCATTATTAGGATATATATGAATAGGTGAAGCTAAGTTAGAGCTTGTTCCGTCTCCGAAACTCCATGACCAGGATGTTGTCGCGCTAGCATTGTTAGAAGTAAATTGAATCTGATTCGTACCCGAAATGCTATAGGTGAATACTGCGCTGCAAGCAGTTTGACCTGCCCAGATCGTATCGCAAAAAGAGGAAGTACATCCAATCATTGTATCCGAAACTGTTAAACATACCGCATACCATCCGGCACCATTATAAGAATGTGTTGGGTTAGTAGCATTACTGGTAGCCCCATCCCCAAATGACCAATAATAAGCCCCGCCAACACCGCTGGTGTTTTGAAAGTTTATGACATAAGGATTAGTGCCGACACTGGCAGAGAAACTAGCCTGACAAATTACCTGTGCATTTGCCGTAGTGATTCCCGTAAATATCGGGATCAACATTAAAAGGAATAAAAGTTTACGCATGATTTTTTGGTTTTTCACTCTACAAATATAAAGTGTTGTTGATCTTGATCCTTTTGAATTGAAGAATATCTTACTCGCTCAAGGCTTCTTCTATTCGGAAATGATCTCTCAACCATTCACTATACTTTATAATATCACTATCTGTTTCAGCGGAATGGTCTTTCTCGTTCAGGAACGATTTCACCTTGCTTATAGTGATTCTTTTATCTGCTTTTAAGCCTTCCTGAAGAGATTCTTCCAATATTTCCACCAGTGCAAAATCTCGTTTGTTCTCTTCGGATAAGGGGAATTCTTTTCGAATCAATTGTAACTTCTGCTTCAAGACATCCCTTTGTCCGGCCTCCTTTCGCATGATGAGCTCAGCGATGCCGATCTTGAAACGCAATGCAGTATCCAAACTGCTATACATATCAAGAAGAAATAATCTGTTAATTTCCTTCAATGCCTGTGTGACACTCTTTCTATCAAAATTTAATACCGCCAGATTCAGATGTACAAAAACCTGATAATAGGATGTGCCCATTACGCGCTTGTCTTCTTTCAATCCTTCCAGTATTTCTATTGCATGCAAGGGGTCAAGTTTGGAATAATTGATGACCAAAGAATTGTAATAGAAGAAAACATACTTTTCATAATGTAAACGTTGATACGCTTCCATCGAAGTTTTTAATTCTTCAGCCCACTTCAAAGATTCTTTGTTCCTGTTATTCTTAAAAAGAGAATTTACAATATAGGTTAGCATTTGAAGTTTGGTCTCATGCGTATTTCTATTGAATAGATCGGAGGAGATAAAATCTTTGTATGTCTCCAAAAGATACGCCTCAAGCGCTTTATAGTCTCTTCTTTGTAATAGTATTTGACTTGCTGCCTGATAAAGTTTGATCTTAAATGCCGGATTCTTTTTCAAATCAGGATCATCCGACAGATCATCAATTGTGTGTTGCAAAAACTCAAGAACAGCACTCTTGCTTTTGCCAAAATTTTGTGTCGTTTTCATTCGGTAATTCACTGCAGCAAGTACATCATCCAACGCTTGTATCCCTTGTTCTTGTCGTCGTAATTCTTTGCGTTTTTGAATATATTCTTCCGGATTAATGCTTAGCATGCTATGCGAAAGTTGAATGTATTCACCGTATACTATTTCAAGTAGGTCTAATGATGCGGCATCTTTTGATTTTCCTTCTGCTTTCTTCAAAAAATAGTGAGCAGCTTCATTCCGGTTCTTTTCTCTGAAAAGCTGACTCATAGCCAATAAGTGCATGGCATGTATTCGATTATTCGTATCAAAATATTGAAGACTCAAACTCTTGGTAAGATCACTCAATAACCGATTCTTTAATCTGTAAAATGCATTTTTATCCGAATCATATAATTTTTTAAAAACTTTGTCTTCACTAAATTCATCCGCCTTTTTCCGGATCTCATCAAATAGATACAGGTCCTTCCGGCCCTCAGTACTTCCAAACCGTTGAGCATACAATTTAAAGGATCTAACCTCTTCCTTGCTCATTTGGTTTATAAGATATTCAAGTATATCCATAGCTTCTTAAACAGGTAAGAAAAGTAAGAGAAAGTTATGTTAAAACCAAATCCTGCCTTACCTTTGGATTATCAATTCATCTATCTGTGAAAAAAGCAATTCTCATATTCTTCCTTTCAGTACTGTTCCAGCCTTTGATAACCAAGGCTCAGAACCTGCCTGAGCTCCGGATTACACAGCTGATAAATTTCCCGGATACTGCTTATGAAGGAGTAGCTTACAATAATATCACAGCTGTAATTACGAATATCAGCACTGTTCCGTTCCAGGGAAGCCTTTCCATAGCCTATGCTTCTGATTCCATGAATAATGTGGGTCTCATTTATTTTAATGCAACGGGATCTTTCATTCCGGCGGGTGGAAGCTCTACCTATCTGATCAATAATTTCCTTTTCTCTCCTAACTATTTTAGGACTTCTGATAATATCGTCGTAGTTTGGCCTGTAGGTAACTTCCGAACAGCCGACTCATTGCAAACCCAAGTTTTCTTTGTTCCGCTTAGTGCCTTAGGTACAAATGAATTGACAGATCAGGGAATTTCGATCTGGCCAAACCCGACCATTGATCAAATTCATATCTCTAAGGCAGATAATATAGGGTCTGAGCGCGTAAGAATATTGGCTATGAATGGAGCGGTTATTTTGGATCAGCAAACAGATGATTCTACCATTGATCTCAGCAACCTGAAGAAGGGGATGTATATCATTGAGATCCGCTTCAAGGATGCAGTCATACATCGCAGGAAATTCATCCATTCGGGCAACTAAAAACAAAAATCCTGATCGGGCGTTCTGTTTTTGTAACTTTGCCCCATTGAATTTTTCAGGATGAAGCCACTCTATTGTAACAGTCTTACTTCGTATTCCCGCTACCTCAGTTCTGAAGTGCGTATTGGTGATCTTATATTGGGTGGGAAAAATCCCATCCGTGTGCAGTCAATGACCACGACTGATACTATGGATACTGCAGCTACCGTAGCTCAAAGCATCCGTATGATAGAAGCAGGTTGTGAATTGGTGAGGATCACTGCTCCAAGCATTAAGGATGCACAAAATCTCGACTTAATTAAGAAAGAATTACGCAAACAAGGTTACAACACGCCTTTGGTTGCCGATATCCATTTTACACCCAATGCTGCCGAACTGGCTGCCCGAATCGTAGAAAAGGTCAGAGTGAATCCGGGTAATTATGCCGACAAGAAAAAGTTTGAAACCCATGATTATTCCGACTCATCATATCATGCGGAACTGGAAAGGATACGTGATAGGTTTGTTCCTCTTATCCGGATCTGCAAAGAGTATGGCACGGCCATGCGCATCGGGACTAATCATGGTTCGCTTTCTGATCGAATAATGAGTCGCTATGGAGATACTGCAATTGGGATGGTAGAATCAGCGCTTGAATTTCTGAGAATTTGCGGGGATGAAAATTATCATCAGATCGTTCTTTCCATGAAATCCAGTAACCCTCAGGTTATGGTTCAGGCTTATCGTTTGCTCATCACAAAGATGCGGGATGAAGGTATGAATTATCCATTGCATTTGGGAGTGACGGAAGCAGGAGAAGGGGAGGATGGCAGAATAAAATCTGCATTAGGAATCGGTACTTTGCTCGAAGATGGAATAGGAGATACAATTCGTGTTTCGCTTACAGAGGATCCTGAATTTGAGATCCCGGTTGCAAAAGCACTGGTTGCAAGATACTCCGACAGAGCCGGACACGCTCCAATTGAAGAAGTAAAAACGTTTCCGGAAAAATACGATCCATATCAGTATCACCGCAGAGAATCAATTGAAGTTATGAATCTTGGACATGGTCATGTACCGGTTGTAGTGGCCGATCTCAGCCACGCAGCAGAATTGAATCCGGCTTCTTTTTTCCCACTTGGATATACGTATTCTATCCCGAATGATAAATGGAATATTTCAGATTCTGCTTGTGATCTTATCTACACTGGAGATAAAACAATTGATTTCGAAATCCCGGGAACTCTTGGATTGATACATAATTCAGAGACCTGGTTGAGTCTGAAAAATAATGAAAGAAGATATCCGCTTTTTTGTGGGTCACAAATAATTAATGCAGAAAAAATTCATCCTTCATTAAATTTTGTTGCCATTGATCATACCTCATTGACTGAGAATTTTCTTGAGAAAATGAAGTCAAGGAAGGATATTGTTTTGATTCTCGAAACATCCAATCAGCATGGCATGGCAGAGCAACGTCGTGTGTTTTTTACATTGGAAGAAGCAGGAATTGATCTTCCGGTAATCATAAAAAGAAATTACAAAAACACAGATCAGGATAACATGCTTTTGCATGCTTCAACAGATACCGGAGCTTTGTTTATCGATGGCATGGGTGATGGCATCTGGTTGAATACTTCTGGAAAAATAAATCCGCGTTTTGTAAACGATCTTTCGTTTGGAATTCTTCAGGCTTCGCGTTTACGTATCTCAAAAACTGAATATATTTCCTGCCCTTCTTGTGGTCGTACTTTGTTCGATCTTCAGGAAACAACAGCCAAAATTCGCAAACGCACTACCCATCTCAAAGGATTAAAGATCGGTATTATGGGATGCATTGTAAACGGTCCGGGAGAGATGGCAGATGCAGATTACGGCTACGTTGGCACCGGTATCGGCAAGATCACATTGTACAAAGGCCAGGAAGTAGTTGCAAGAAATATCCCATCAGAACAAGCCGTCGATGCCCTCATCGAACTCATCCGCAAACATGGCGACTGGGTAGAGGCTGAAGCAGTGAATGCTTGATTTTCTTTACTGCAAAGGGTTTTTTTTACCGCAAAGGGGCAATTGGCATTCCGGCTTGAGGATGTTTTGTTACCCACGAAAATCGTCTGCTTAGAAAACCTAATCTGATTTTCTCATAATTTGTGAACGATCCTGCGGATCCCGGATTTTAAAAATCTCACATTAAAATTGATCAGCAATGCAAGTTTGCATTTTGT
>JBBKWX010000080.1:0-3480 GCA_037969175.1 Bacteroidia bacterium
AATTGGTGCGATATTTTTAAGAATAAATCGAGCAAAATGGGCGAAAATATTTGCAATATAAAAATGAAATACGAAATGCTAACAATGTATATAGTACATTGAAACGTACCATATACTAAGCGTTAGGCGCAATGTAACAAAACTTCTATCCCATCGTCTTCCATAGAACAAATAAATACAAACAACTCAAATGATAGAAAAAACATCCGAGCGCAAAGAAGCTTGGAAAACAATTCTTATTTTCTTAACTATTGTTGCAGTTGTAAGCACACCAATTCATTATGCAATTGTTAATTTATATCCTTCTCGAATATACGTTGGTGCACTTATGTGGTGTCCAGCCATAGCAGCAATAATCACAATGAAAGTAAAGGGAAGGTCAATTTCTTCTCTAAATTGGGATTGGGGCAATTGGAAATATATTCGATTGTCTTACTTTATTCCTGCCTCATATGTCTTAATTACCTATATGCTCATCTGGCTTTTTGGACTTGGAGGATTACCGAATGAAGAAATAATTATGGAATGGGCTACAGAACTTGGATTAGTCGGAATTGGAACATTAAAACCAACATTTGTAGTAATTATTGGTGTTATTTTGCTAGGAACTATAGGCGTTATTAGGGCAATGGCAACGGTTTTAGGAGAGGAAATAGGGTGGCGAGGTTTTTTTATCTATGAATTAAGAAAGGTTCTTTCTTTTACTGGTGTTTCTCTTTTTGGTGGATTTATCTGGGCATTCTGGCATTGGCCAATATTATTGTATTACAGTAAAAATGTCACTTTGGAATTTATAACTTTTTTCGTTTTTGTAATTTCAATGTCATTTATTATGACCTATTATACGTTCAAATCTAAAAGTTTATGGCCTGCAGTAATCTTTCACGCAGTAAGTAATGTATATATTCAGAAAATATTTCCTCCACTAACAAGAAAAATTGAAGGAACCGAACATTGGCTTGGTGAAAATGGAATTATGTTTGCGATTGTAACCTTTGTCTTTGGAATATACTTTTGGAGAAAAGCTCTTCAAGAGAAATTATAGGATATCAATTAAAAACACAGCGCCTAACAACGTGTATAATTAATGGCTAGTTCTCGCCTACTTTGGAAATTCCTACGGAATTTCTAACTTGGTGTATACTTGTAAAGTTAAGTGCTAACCCACGCAACGACTCATAGCCGAGCCGTTGTGTGTAATGTAAAACGACCGAAAAAAACATGAACTTAAACCAAATAACAGTTCCATCATTAGATTTGACAAAATCAATACCTTTTTATAAAAAATTGGGACTTAAATTAATTGTGGAATCTCTACCTCATTATGCAAGGTTTGAATGTCCTGATGGTGATTCAACCTTTTCAATTCATCAAGCAGAAGAATTGCCAAAAGGCGAAGGGGTTTATGTGTACTTTGAATGCGAAAATCTTGACGAACAAGTTGAAAAAATAAAAAGAAGCGGAATTGAATTTGACCAAGAACCGACCGACCAGAAATGGTTATGGAGAGAAGCAAGACTAAAAGATATTGACGGAAATCTACTGATATTGTTTTATGGTGGAGAAAACAGACTGAATCCACCTTGGCGAATAGAAAAAGATAAAGCGATTGAATAAAAAGTTTTGGCTAAGTGCTTATTCGAAAGTTCACTACTTCTAATTCCCGTACTAATCATAGCCGAGAAGTTAGCAATAATTAAAAACTACCGTCCTACATTGAAAAAATTTCTATCAGATATATATAAAGTAAATGATAAAATACTAGATGAATATATATCATATTGGACTGAATACTCAATACCAAAAAAAACTATAATTACTGAACCTGTAAAAACTGAACGTTACATATATTTTGTAGAAGAAGGAATTCAAAAATCATATTATTTAAATGAAGGAAAAGAACATATAATGTTTTTTGCTTATAACCCATCATTTAGTGGCGTTATGGAATCTTTTCTAACTCAAACACCTTCAAGATATTACCTAGAAACAATTACTGATTGTAAATTATTACGGTTATCTTATAAAAAACATAGTGAACTAATACAAGAAAATAGAGAACTAGAAACTCTTTTTAGAAAAATTACAGAACATTTTTTGTTAGGTATTATAGAGAGACATCACCACTTAATGGCTTTCAATTCTGAAACTCGTTTCAAAAAATTCACAAAGAGAAGTCCACACTTACTAAATATGATTCCTCAGAAAGATATTGCTTCTTATTTACGAATTGATTCTACCAACTTTAGTAAATTAATCAACACAGTCAAAATTTAGAAATCTTGGTTTTTACCAAGAAGCAAATCATTTGTACTTTATAGTTTTGTGTCATTATAATATTTAACAATATGAAAAATAAAGAAATTGTAAAGAAGTTTTTAAACGGGTTTAATAATCCTGCCCAAATTCAAGAATCGTTAGATTTATTAGCCGATGATTATAAATTTAGAAATCCTATGGTTGAATTAAATTCTAAAGTAGAATTTATAAAATTAGCACAAGAAATTGGAGCAGTAATAACTGGAATAGATGTTATCCATACATCTGAAAATGGCAATTGGGTAGCAACATTTTATGATTTTAAATCATCAATTCCTGGATTGGAATCAAACATAGCTTCTGAATGGTTTAGACTTGAAAATGGAATAATAAAAGAATCACATCTGATTTATGATGCTTCTGAATGGAGAAAATTTTATGCGCAAATGAAAAAATAAATAACTCTTGCCAACAATGTATAAAAATAATAGCGGTTTGGGTGCTTCATGCAAACCGTTTTTTTATATATTTATATTCTGTGCTAAAACAAAATCATGTAAATCTAAATCCGCTACTATACATATACTAACCGTTGGCAGTCATTTAAAGAAAATGAAAAAATATTTAAGCAACATCCATATAAATTAAATTTAAGCTCATGATTTTACAGATTATCAAATTGAAATCAAATCTTCCTGAAGAAGAACTGTTAAATAAAGCGAGAGAAAGAGAGCCTCAGTTTAAAGCCATTCCAGGACTCCTTCAGAAATATTATGTGAAAACTGGACAACCAGGACAATATGGAGGGATATACGTTTGGGATTCTCCAGATTCGCTGCAATCCTATCGAGAATCTGATTTAGCAAAAAGTATTCCCGAAGCCTACGAAATTACTGAAGCTCCAAATGTTGAAATCATGGATATTCTTTTTCAATTAAGAAATGAATAAAAACGGTGCCTAACAAAGGCTAAGCAAACATGCTCTGTGAGCAGTAAACATTCAAGTGCGGCTTTTTGCCATGGTTCGTGGAGACACGAACCATGGCTGAATCATCTCCCTTTCTCCACCTCTATCAACTTTTCAATTACGTAGTAAGTAATTGGACAAAATGTAGAATTTTTCAATGCCATGGGTTGCCGCTTAAGCATAAAATCGTCGTCCATGTAAGGAAATCTTGCACAGTCGGTAGGACGCACATTATAAATACTGCAATAATTATC
>JBBKWX010000081.1:0-7184 GCA_037969175.1 Bacteroidia bacterium
ATGATGCGGTTGAAATCAAACAAAAGATCAGCCGTATTTCCGGTTTGAACCATCACTCCATTTTTCTTTAAACTGAATGTGATGTCACCGGGATATCCTATACTTTCTTTTTTCAAAAACATACCGACAGGAGCAGAGCCATCAAATGCTTTTGCTCTTTCCCAGGGAAGTCCTTTCGCCTTACATTCAGCCTGCAGATCACGCGCTGTAAAATCAATACCTATACCGATCTCTTCGAAATAAGCATCTGCAAATTTTGCCTGAATATTTTTACCATTCTTACAGATCTTCAATACCAATTCGATCTCGTGATGGACATCATTTGAAAAATCAGGAATATAAAAATGATAACCTGCACGGATCACCGCTGTTTCAGGTTTCATGAAAATTACGGGCTTATCAGGAATTTCATTTTTTAACTCCTTTGCATGCTCAGCATAATTTCTTCCAATACAGATCAACTTCATTTTATTCTTCTTTTATTAAATACAACCTGTTATCCTCAACTACATAGAACATAGGTGCAACAACGATTTTGGGATATGCCATCCTCAATCGTTTTGCTTCTATGAGAATAAAATCCACTTCATTTCTGATCTCATTTTCCGGTTCATATCGGATGAAATGTGATTCAGCATGATCTCTTGACCATCCTGCTTTTTCCATCAATCCATTTATGAAATCTTCTTTCCTGGCTTGCAGATTTACCATTCCGCAATTATTATGTCCGATCAAAACAATACATCTAACATCACCCACTGCAATGGCATAACTCACTCTGAATTCACTTTGTCTTAAATTAGCTCCACCTGATCGGATGATATATGCAAAATTATCCGGAATGATCAGGTGTTTACGACTATCCATACACATTCCGATCAGTATTTTTGCTTGTGCGTATGATTCATAGGGTTTGCCCATATTATGATAACGCAAAAGATCACCTATGGGTGAATCTAAATAAATTGAAGGAATATTTTCTTCATTGTTGACAGGTATTAATCTTTTCATAATTTTTCCTGATATCTAAATATTCTGAGGTCGTTTGCTTGCTTTTATTAATCTATCCATAATAGCTAACCCTAAGCCTGTTTCAGGTAGCTTTTCAGCTATTATGATCCGGGTATTTATACTATCCAGTTTATGTAAAGCCGTGAATAAATTTGTTGCGGCTTCTGCAAGATCTCCCGTATCCGACAATACTTCAAAATTACTATGTCTTGGTTTTACCCCGGGAGTTTTAAAAAATAAATAAGCTAAGTCTTCAACATCTTGAATTTCTTCATTTTCTTCAAAAAATCGAAGAGGGGTAATAGGACTATAATGCCAGGGTAATAATCCCGGCGCTTCAACCATGGTAGCATCCGTTTTTTTGTAATGTTCTATTTGAGGTAAAATAGTTTTAAGATCTTCTAGTGAAAGACCACCGGGTCTTAATAAAACTGGAACCGCACCGGAAAGAGAAACGATGGTCGATTCTACACCCACTTTACAATCTCCGCCATCTAAAATAATATCTACACGACCATTTAATTGCTCATAAACATGCTGTGCATTTGTCGGACTTAAATATCCGAATGGGTTTGCACTTGGCGCTGCTATCGGCACTCCGGCTTCTTGCAATAATCTCAACGCAATTTTGTTGTTTGGAATTCTTAATCCAACGGTATCCAATCCTGAGCTTACGAGATCCGGTACAATTTCCTTTTTCTTCAAAACCAAAGTCAAGGGTCCGGGCCAAAATGCATCAGCTAAAATTTTAGCTATATCATTTGATTCAGCCAATTGATCCAGCATAGAAAATTCAGAAATATGAATGATCAGAGGATCAAAAGAAGGACGTTGTTTGGCTTCAAATATACTTGCCACAGCAAGCAGATCTAGTGCATTTGCGCCTAGTCCGTAAACGGTTTCAGTAGGGAAGGCAACCAATCCGCCATCACGAATGACTTTTGCAGCTCTGCTGATATTTTCTGCATTGGCCGGAAGAACTATCGTGTCACGTTGCATCAGTTTAAGCTGAATTTCTTCCTCTCAATCTTAGTTCAGTAAGAATTTTTTTTGTCGACAAAGGAAAATCTCCATCCATCATCCATTTATAATAGGAAGGATCTTTTGCAAAAACATCCGTCACACGCATGTTCTTGTATTTACCAAAGTTGAAAACTTCTTCGTCCTTTTCGTTAAAAACTATTCTGCCTGCAAGATCAACCCAATTACCAACAGTAGAGAATTCAGATAAGAAATTGATGTCATTTTCAAGATCATCATAATGTTCTATCTGTGCTTCCAAAATGTTGTAGGTTGCCATGTTATCGGCTTCTGCACTATGTGCATTGATCAACTCAGTACCACAATAAAATTTGTGTGCAGCTGCAAGAGTTCTTTGTTCTTTTTTGTGAAAAATATTCTGCACATCAACCAACTTTCTTTTGCGAACATCAAAATCAACTTCTGCTCTTAAAAATTCTTCAACCAATAATGGAACATCGAATTTATTAGAATTATATCCTGCCAGATCGCATTTATCCAAAAACTTATTCAGGTCATGTGCAACATCCTTAAAGAGGGGTTTATCCGCAACATCTTTGTCGTAGATCCCATGTATAGCACTGGATGAGGGAGGAATAGGCATACCGGGATTTATTTTCTCTGTCCTGATTTCCTTACTTCCATCCGGCATGATCTTCAGAAAAGAATA
This sequence comes from Bacteroidia bacterium, assembly GCA_037969175.1. GTDB lineage: Bacteria > Bacteroidota > Bacteroidia > AKYH767-A > JBBKVM01 > JBBKWX01. The sequence goes on from JBBKWX010000081.1 coordinate 2,702, forward strand.
TTCCACAATTCTATCCGCTCCTACATTTACTCCTGTAGTTTCAAGATCGAAAAATGCGATAGGACGGGTTAGATTTAATTTTGATTTTGTTGATTCGCCTGAAGGTTTATTTTCCTCCTGATGAAAAAGGTCCGGTTGTTCTTGCTCCATAATCTTTTACTCTTGCCCCTGATCCAGGTTCATTATTATAAATTTACTTTTTTCTTTTGTTCCATCGAGCTGTGGTACTACAAGCTCTTCATCGTAATCAGTAAAACCGGGTGAAGTCAGTTTTATTTTATAGCTTCCTTTTGGAACTGCAATTGATATCCTCCCCGTATTCGGGTGACATGTATAAGTTCCTACGATCTTATCTTCTTTAGTCGTAACGGTAGCCATTGCGATCAAAGGACCATCAAATGGTTTATTCAAAGTGATACGATAGACCATCAGGCTTTCGTTCACTGTCACATCCGGAAATTCAACTTTGTATATGTCAAGCATTCCTAGTCCTTCCGGACGAAGAAGTGCAGTGTATGCAGATTTCCCATCTGCAGAAAATGAAGCTGAAAAATTATCATTCGCATCGTTGAAAGGATAGCCCATATTTTCAGGTTTAGACCAGGTTGAATTATTTTCGTCCCATTCTGATTTGAAAATATCATAACCACCCATGCTATCAAATCCTTTTGAAGCAAAGTATAAAGTTTTACCATCCGGACTGATGAATGGTGCATCTTCGTCTTCACTACTATTTAGCAAAGCGCCCATATTTTCAGGGGTTCCAAAGCCACCCGTAGGCAATCTCTTAGCAGTGTAAAGATCTAATCCTCCATTTCCACCCTTGGTATTAGATGCAAAATAAATGCTCATCCCATCAGGACTTAAACATCCTGCAGATTCATCATCTTTTGTATTCACCATTCCGGCTATCGACTCAGGTTTTAGGAAAGACTTGCCTTTCATCTCGGCGATAAAAAGATCACCTGCAGGGGTATTATCATCTCCATAAAGGATCAATGTTTTGCCATCAGGGCTTAAATAAACGATCAGATCATCGTTAGCACTGTTGACCATGGCACCGATGTTCTTTGCTTTTGCACGCAGGCCTTCTACCATTTGTGACCAGAAAATATCGGAAGTATTTACGCCACTTGCATCTACCATTCCACCCAAATTTCCTTTGCGACGAGTAGTGAATAATAAAACGGATTCATCGCCACTGATCATGGGATTGTATTCCTGATCAGCTGAGTTTATAAGTTTACCCAGATTTTCAAATTTGATATTCACCGGATTTTTAATGTGGAATTTTCCATTTTCACACATTTCAATAAGCCGGTTCAAATTCGAATTTACTTTTGTTCCATTAATCTCCCGATATTTTTGATAAGCAGATATCGCATCTTCAAACTGATTTGCAAAATGATAGGCTCTCCCCAGTTCGTAATAAGTATCCTTGGGAGCATCTTTATAATCCTTGATCTTTTCAAGATATTGGATTCCGGCGGTTCTGTCTATCCAGGTATTATTATAACTAACGCCGATCTTATAATTATAATCCACATGATCGGGGCTGCCTTTTAAGAGTTGTAAATAGGACTCAAGGCTGGAAGTATAATCTCCTGCATTAAAAGCGGCATTACCGTCTTTCTTTGCCACCTTTTCTGCTTCAGGAGTGAGGGGCTTACCTTTTTGAGAAAAAGATGATGTACTGATAAACAACAACCCTGCGAGTAGAAGGATATAATTCTTAGCTGCCATAGTAACCGTTTTCACAAATATACGATTCTTAGGCATGAGCATACTATGCTGAATTAATTTTGATTATACAGTTCTGTCCATATCGAATGCTTCCAAAATATCAGCGACACGACGGATAAATCTTCCACCCAAAGCACCATCAACAATGCGGTGATCGTATGACATGGATAGGAACATCATGTGACGGATACCGATGGTATCGCCTTGTGGAGTTTCGATAACAGCCGGTTTTTTCTGGATAGCACCTGTAGCCATGATAGCCACCTGTGGCTGGTTGATGATAGGCGTGCCCATCACGTTTCCAAAAGTACCAACGTTTGTCAAAGTGAAAGTACCACCCTGAATATCGTCGGGCTGAAGCTTGTTATTTCTAGCACGGTTGGCCAGATCATTCACTGCCTTGGTCAAGCCCAGCAGGTTCATCTGATCTGCATTTTTGATCACCGGCACGATCAGGTTACCCGAAGGAAGAGCTGCTGCCATTCCGATATTGATATTTTTCTTGATGATGATCTTGGTACCGTCGAGCGATACATTGATCATTGGCATTTCTTTTATAACCTGTGCTATGGCTTCGATGAAGATAGGAGTGAAGGTGATTTTTTCTCCCTCTCTCTTCTCAAAACTGCTTTTGATCTTGTTTCTCCAAAGCACCATGTTGGTCACATCGGCCTCTACAAAAGAAGTAACGTGAGGGGAAGTATGTTTTGACATCACCATATGCTCGGAGATGAGCTTACGCATTCTGTCCATCTCTACGATCTCGATGTTTCCTGACATCGAAACGGCGGGGGATGCGGCAGGGGCGTCCGGCCGGACGCCCCTACCTGTGGCTGGTGCCGGGGACGGTGCCGGGGCGTCCTTCCGGACGCCCTTACCGCTCACATAAGCAAGCATATCTTTTTTGGTCACCCGGCCTTCAAGACCTGTACCCGGTATGGTTTCCAGTTCAGCACTGGCTATGCCTTCCTGCTGAGCGATGCTGCGCACCAATGGCGAATAAAATCTACCTGTTGTAGGGGCGTCCTGCGGGACGCCCGTACTTGGTGTGCTCATGGCTGGCGTAGGGGCAGTTTGGGTTGGCGTTTGGGTTGGGGTTGGTGGCGCAACTGCCACCGGCGTAGAAGCCGTCACATGTGGTTCGGTCACAACCGGAGCATCCCCTTCAGCACCGATGATCGCGATCACGGCACCTACCTTTACCACATCACCTTCTTTGAATAATGTTTTTAGAATAACACCGGATGTGGGTGCAGGAACTTCCGAATCAACTTTATCAGTAGCAATTTCCAACACACTTTCTTCAGCATCTACCTTGTCGCCTTCGTTCTTCAACCACTTCAGAATAGTCGCTTCTGCAACACTTTCGCCCATCTTGGGCATGATCATTTCAACCTGTGCCATAAAAATACCTTGTTTTACCGGTGATGCCGGGAGCGCAAAAATAGGAATAATGATGCAATAATGGAAAGACCGATTAAGCTCTTCTGCCTAAGAGTCTAAATCCTTTGATCAATATCGTGATGTCGCTGTTTAGTTTATAATCTTTTGCATACAATGCATTCATCCGTAATGCACTTCTGCTGTCGGGCTTACTGTGACCCACCGCATCAAAGGGATTCAAGATCCCCGGCTTTACCTTTGAGATCTTTTCTTCTTTATCAGGATAAAACCCAACCCAGGAATATTTCCCTGTTAATACCTTGTAAATATTGGATAAAAATCCTCCCGGATGTCTTTGCATCCAGATCAATAGTGGACTAATCATCAACAGAATTAAACCCACACCAAGATCCAGCAAACGCTTGTTGCGTCTGTTCTCCGGACGGGTTATCGCATTGATGTCTACGACATACAGATCTCCCGGATTATCAACCGAGCTGCTGCCTATAATGAACAAACTCTCGGGTGGTGCTATCTTGAATTCAATATTGGTGTCACCCAGCAAACTCATTTTTTCTATGATCAGGTTGGATGGAATATCGGCACCACAAAAGATCACCTCATCGGCCCTGTACATTCTTACGATCTCATCCAATTGATCCCAGTTTCCCAAATGGTAGTCGGTAAAGGCATCTCCGTCTATGCTTTTGGATTCGGGCGGACTCACATAGCCTATAAATCTGGCTGTAGTATCTGCCAGTTTCAGCAAGGATAATACCCGTTGACTTTCTTCCGCTTTTCCCACGATCACCAGGTTTTGCTTGCCTTGTCCGCTTAATGGAAATACGTTTGGTTTGATAGTGTGTAAGAGCATCCGCAAACCAACCATGCTCACCGCAGCCCAGGCGGCTCCCAGCAAAATGAGTGCTCTTGAGAATCTTAATTCCTCCGGTAATAATGCATATACCACCAGGATGAAAACGGTTCCGGTCAAGAGTCCGCGTACCAGTTTGGAAATGTTCCAGGGCTTATCATATCCTCCCGAAAAGAAAACAGAACCCAGCCATAAGACAATGTAGGAGGGAACCGCAATCCGCATGAATTCCGGAGGATAGATCAATCCTACAATATGTTTGATATTATGCTCCCAGTAATTCTTCAAAAGATACATGCCACCAAGGAGAATTACGGCATCCAATGCAGGCAAAGCGATGCTCTTTATAAACCGGCTTGTTATTGCTATTCCGGCTCTAAACCAGATCGCCAGATTGATCAGCATCCCGAATAAAGCAGCATGTCGGGAAGAGAAATGCTTGCGGGCAAAGATCACCATGGCTCTGTAGAAAACGAAGACATA
>JBBKWX010000082.1:0-12152 GCA_037969175.1 Bacteroidia bacterium
GCCGTTGTAGCAGCCTTACCTGTTCATGAAGCAGAAGATATTTCCAGCCTTCCAAAGATCGCGATCGTTGGTCAGCCGAATGTTGGAAAGTCATCTTTACTGAATGCAATTCTTGGAGAAGAACGCACCATCGTAACTCCGATATCAGGTACAACAAGAGACACTATCCATACACGCTTCAAGGGTTTTGGTCATGATATGTTGTTGATCGATACAGCCGGACTTCGCAGAAAAGCAAAAGTGAAAGAGGACATCGAATTTTATTCCGTGATGCGTACGATCAAAGCAATTGAAGATTGCGATGTATGTATTTTTATGATGGATGCTACAGAAGGAATTGAGTCGCAAGACATCAATATATTTCATCTTGCTGAAAGAAATAAAAAAGGGATCATGATCCTTGTAAATAAATGGGATCTGATGGAAAAGGATACACATTCTGTGAAAGCATATACAGAAGCTATCAAAGAAAAAACAGCGCCTTTCTCGGATGTCCCAATTTTCTTCACATCCATTCCTGAAAAGCAAAGGATACATAAGGCGTTGGAAGAAGCAATCAAGATTGTAGAGCGTCGTAAGCAAAAGATTCCTACATCAAAGTTGAACACTGTTTTATTACCTTTTGTTGAAGCATTTCCACCACCTTCTACTAAAGGAAAATATATCAAGATAAAGTATATCACTCAGTTACCTTCCAAGACTCCACAGTTTGCATTTTTCTGCAACTTGCCACAGTATATCAAGGAGCCTTATAAACACTACATCGAGAATAAGATCAGAGAGCACTTTGATTTTTCAGGTGTTCCAATTGAAATTTTCTTCAGAAGGAAGAATTAAAATTGAGAAAACAAGCTTAATAAATGACCTTCAGAATTAGTTTTGAAGGTCATTTATTTTGTCTGATAATTAATGTTGAATTTAATTTCAAAATGTACTTCAAAAAAAAAGCTGCCTCCGATTGAGACAGCTTTTTTTTAAGTTAGAAAAAATTAGGCTTTTGCTTTAGCAACAACTTTTTTGGGAGCAGTAGCTTTTGCATTTGTACCAAATACTTTTGAGAATGTTTCTACGAAATTCAATTCTTCCCAAGGGAATAATTTCACTTTTACTTTTTTCTCTGTAGCTTTTCCTTTATTGAAAACCTTAGTTACTTCGCGCGTCTCACGGCCCATGTGTCCATATGCTGCAGTTTCACTATAGATAGGAGTGCGGAGCTTGAAGCGTTGTTCGATAGCATAAGGACGAAGGTCATAAGCTTTCATAAGCTTATCAGCGATCACACCATCAGACATGCTCACTTTCGATGTTCCGTAAGTGTTTACATAAAGACCTACCGGCTTTGCAACACCAATAGCGTAAGCAACCTGAACCAGAATTTCATCACAAACACCTGCTGCTACCATGTTCTTGGCAACGTGACGTGTAGCATATGCTGCTGAACGGTCAACTTTTGAAGGATCTTTACCAGAGAAAGCTCCACCACCGTGAGCACCTTTTCCACCATAAGTATCAACAATGATCTTACGACCTGTAAGACCTGTATCTCCGTGTGGTCCACCAATTACAAATTTACCCGTTGGATTTACGTGATAAATGATCTTGTTATTGAAAAGAGCTTGAATGCGTTTAGGAAGTTTTTTCATTACTCTGGGAATAAGAATATTGATCATATCTTCCTTGATCTTTTTTAACATCACAGCGTCTTTACCAAAGTCGTCATGTTGTGTCGAGATAACAATTGTATCGATCCTTACCGGTTTGTTGTTCTCATCATATTCAACAGTAACCTGTGATTTTGAATCCGGACGAAGGTATTTTATTTGCTTCTTTTCTCTTCTCAAAGCAGCAAGTTCACGAAGTAATAAATGTGAAAGTTCAAGAGATAAAGGCATGAAATTATCTGTTTCACGACTCGCATAACCGAACATCATTCCCTGATCTCCTGCACCTTGTTCTTCCGGTTTTTTTCTTTCTACACCCTGATTGATATCAGGTGATTGCTCATGAATAGCAGAAAATATTCCGCAAGATTTTGCTTCAAACATGTAAGCTGCATCATTGTAACCAATTTCACTGATCACTTCACGGGTAATGTTTTGCAGATCCAAATATGCATCCGACTTCACTTCACCGGCTAATACCACTTGTCCGGTAGTTACCAATGTTTCGCAGGCAACTTTAGAATTCGGGTCATAAGCCAGGAAATAATCAATAAGTCTGTCGGAAATTTGATCGGCTACTTTATCGGGATGCCCTTCGGATACCGATTCTGATGTAAATAAATAAGACATTTAATATGTATTTTGAATGAATAAGAGTGATAAAATTATGTTTGGTGTAATTGTAAAACTAAGAATATTGATCTGGATATTCAAAAATATAGAATATATTATTTTGACTTTGTAAGTTGTTGGAAAATTTCTTCCAGGTTTTGTTCTTCTTTTTGCTGAGTCAGAATACTCAAGTTATTATCAACTGCGAATTTGAACAATTCTTTTCGAATGTCGGAATCGAGTGTAAGTCTGTACTTGTTTGATCCCAGATTCTGAACTTTATTGACTCCTTTCAATCTTCTCAGGATCTCCAAAGGTGCTTTTTTATCAAACTCAATGATATAGCTAAGCAAGTCGCCTGAAGTTCCATGAAGATTTTCAACGTTATCGTCGGCAACGATTAATCCTTTATTGATGATAATTGCTCTGCTGCACATCGCCTTAACTTCCTGCATGATATGCGTAGAAAGGATGACCGTTTTTTCTTTGCCTACTTCCTTTATCAGGGATCTGATCTCTGTCAGTTGATTTGGATCTAATCCGGATGTGGGTTCATCCAGGATAAGAACCTCCGGATTGTGTATCAAGGCCTGAGCAAGACCAACTCGCTGACGATAACCTTTGGATAAGGCACCTATCTTTTTCTTCTGCTCAGCTTGTAATCCTGTGATATCAATCATATGATTGATCCTTTTGTTCACATCCGTTTTTATATGATTTATATTCGCACAGAATTCAAGATATTCCTTCACATACATATCAAGATAAAGTGGATTATGTTCAGGTAGGTAGCCAACTCTTTTCTTTACTTCAATAGGGTCAGTAACCACATCAAAACCACATACACTTACATTTCCATCAGTTTGAGGAAGGAAACAAGTAATAATTTTCATCATGGTTGATTTCCCTGCACCGTTTGGACCAAGAAAACCAATGACCTCACCACTCTTAACTTCAAAACTCACATCATTCAATGCTTTTTGAGCACCGTAGAGTTTGGTTATATTTTCGACTTTGATTGACATATAGCGGGCGTAAAGTTAAGATTTTTGTTTTGCATGAGATGTTCAGATTTCTGAATCTTATTTCAATGTGTCAAAGTAATAATTGGGAATCACTTACATTTGTAAAATGAGTTCAATGCATGCATTAGTGATGAAATCCACAGGAAGCTGGTATACGGTGAAGATGGAGAATGGGGAAAAGGTGGAATGTCGTCTGCGCGGTTCTATCCGGATGAAAGGAAGCAAAGCTACAAACCCGGTAACCGTTGGTGATAATGTTCTGATTGAAAAAGGGAATGAGACAGAATGGATGATCAAGGATATTTTACCCCGGAAAAATTATATCATTCGTAAATCAGTCAACCTGAGCAAGAAATATCAGATCATCGCGTCGAACATACATATGGCGTATCTGATCGTGACCCCGGAATTCCCCAAGACCAGTACCGGTTTTATTGATCGGTTTCTTGTTTCAGCGGAAGCATACAGTATTCCGGCAACATTGATTTTTAATAAGATGGATCTGTTTGTAGAAATGCCGGAACTGGTAGATGATCTGATCGAGATATATAACAATATTGGGTATCCATGTCTTAAAGTTTCTGCAGAAACCGGATCAGGTATTGAGGACCTGAAAGCCGGAATGAAAGATAAAGTAAGTTTGTTTTCCGGTCATTCCGGAGTTGGTAAATCAACGATCATAAATCGCATAGAACCGGGATTGGGTTTGAAAACAGCACAGATCAGTGCTATGCATCTGGTCGGAAAACATACCACCACCTTTGCTGAAATGTTTGAGCTTGAATTGGGAGGTTATCTGATAGATACTCCCGGAATCAAGGAGTTTGGACCCTCAGATATTGAAAAGGCTGAGCTGGCACATTACTTTCCTGAGATGCTGGCGATAGTCAATGATTGCCATTTCAATAATTGTCTGCATGTGAATGAGCCCGGATGCGCTGTAAAAGCAGCTGTGGAGGCCGGTACTATTCATCCTATGCGTTATTACAATTATATTTCAATTTTGAATAACGAAGATTCATATAGATAATATGAGAGTGATCTTACAAAGAGTTTCAAAAGCACATGTTAAAGTTGCCGGTGATCCACGTCCAAAGCGAGAAATAGGAGAGGGGTTGGTTGTGTTATTGGGGATTGAAGAGTTAGATACTAAAGAAGATATAGAATGGCTTTGTAAAAAAATTACAGCACTGAGGATCTTTTCTGATGAACAAGGATTGATGAATTTATCTATTCATGAAATTCACGGAAGTATTTTATTGATCTCCCAATTTACTTTACATGCTTCAACAAAGAAGGGCAATCGACCTTCATTTATCAAGGCAGCAAAACCGGATTTAGCTGAGCCGCTTTATAATGAATTTATTATTGAACTAAAGAATTCAGGTTTAAGAATTGAAACAGGCGAATTCGGAGCTAACATGGAAGTTGAGTTGATAAACAGCGGTCCGGTTACAATAATAATGGATAGTAAAAATAAAGAGTGAAGGATAATGAGGAATGATTGTCTGTGTTCTTTGTGCGATAGAAGGTATCTTTGAAAAAGAAATATTCCACTCTGAGGTCTCTGTGGTAAAAAATAAGAAATATAGATAAAATCATGAATACAGAATTATCAAAACTTCAGAATCAGGTGGACTCCTGGATAAAGACTCACGGTGTCCGTTATTTCAGCGAGTTAACGAATATGGCTGTATTGACAGAAGAAGTAGGTGAGTTGGCCAGGATCATGTCGAGAAAATTTGGGGAACAAAGTTTCAAACCCGGCGAAGATGGAAGTGATCTTGGAGATGAAATTTCAGATGTGCTTTTTGTCCTTGTATGTATTGCTAATCAGACAGGAGTAGATCTTGAAGATGCCTGGAAAAAAAATATGGAAAAGAAAACTAAACGGGATAATCAAAGGCATAGGAACAATCCTAAACTGGATTAATTACTTGATTTAGCTTTAAAGATCTTTAGCTCCTGATCATATAATGTTTGAGTGATTGATACCTCATTCTTGAAATAGAATATACCTCCCCAGTTGTGCATCACTTTTTGATATATGTTTTTTGTTTCACCAACCGTAACGGTAGTTTTTATTATTGATTTCGTTTTATCTTCCGTTGTTTCTTGCTCAAAGCTAACCGTATTTAATCTTGCAAGCTCCTCAGCCTCAAGTCTTGCTTTTTCTTCGTTCGTTTGATTAATTGCAAGGATACGATCTTCTTCTTCTTTTTTGAGTTTTTCTTCAGCTACTAGTTTAGCCTGAGCTTCAGCTTTTTCTTTTGCCAATGCATCGGCTTTGGCTTTGCCTTCTGCTTCCAGCTTCATCTTTTCAGCAGCAGCAAATCTTGCTTTTTCTTCTGCTTCTTTTTCAGCTTTGGCTTTTGTTGCGGCCTCAGCCAGGGCTTCTTTTTCCAGACGTAATTTCTCGGCAGCATCTGCTTTTGCTTGCTCCTCGGCTTGTTTCTTTGCTAATGCATCTGCTTCCGCCTTTGCTTTGATCTCGGCTTCTGCCTTGGTCTTAGCCTCAGCTTCGAGTCTGGCTTTCTCTGCTGCATCTGCTTTTGCTTGCTCTTCGGCTTGTTTCTTTGCTAATGCAGCTGCTTCCGCCTTTGCTTTGATCTCGGCTTCTGCTTTGGCTTTCGCCTCTGCTTCTAGTCTTGCTTTTTCGGTAGCGTCTGCCTTTGCTTGCTCCTCGGCTTGTTTCTTAGCTAATACATCTGCTTCCGCCTTTGCTTTGATCTCGGCTTCTGCCTTGGCTTTAGCTTCTGCTTCGAGTCTTGCTTTTTCGGTAGCGTCTGCCTTTGCTTGCTCCTCGGCTAGTTTCTTTGCTAATGCATCTGCTTCTGCCTTTGCTTTTATCTCGGCTTCCGACTTAGCTTTAGCTTCTGCATCAAGCTTGGCTTTTGCTTCTGCTTCCAACCTTGCTTTTTCAGCAGCTGCTTTAGCTTTTGCTGCAGCATCTGCTCTGGCTTTCTCTGCAGCTTCCTGTCGGGCAGCTTCAGCAAGAGCATCCTTATTGAGTTGGGAAAGATCAGAACCTGACATAAATCCACCGGCAGCATTATATCCTACTTCGCCCAAGGATTTTTCATAAATATCATTACCACTTGCATCCTTTAGGATCCCACCTAATTCTACATCCAACCTGTAAGTGCTTACAGTGTTTTTCTTTGCTGCAGGAACCTTGGTATTAATGCTAATAGTGCGAGTTGTTGATCCATTTTTTGTAAAACTGACCACATAGTCAGAATCATAATCCAGTTTGAAAGCATATTTGCCCATTGCATCGCTTGTTCCAAATAATAGTCCTCCCGATGTTTTGAAAATGCGAATATCTACACCATCAATTGCTTTACCGGCTCTTTTTACAGTGCCATTGAGATCAAGGTGTTGGGCAATAATAGCCGAACCTGTAAACAGAAAAAAGATCAGAAAGGAAATAGATTTAAAACGCATAATAAGATTTCAATCGACAAAATAGATGTAACCATCTTCAACGTTAGTTCTTGACGGGTATTTTGTTACAGATAATTTATCTGCGTTAAAATTACGGGATTCCTTATGGATAGGCAAATAATCTGCACGAGAAGAGGACTTTGGGGGAATATTTTGATTTGCACAGGCTTGGGTGCGCTAATGTACAAGCCTTTTTTTATTCCCACTGAAAACACAGAAGCTTTTTTCATAGCTGTTGTGTTGTGCTTTTTGCCACGGAATACACAGAAAAATTCCACACTGTTTCTCAGCACTATCGCACTCATAATCACTCCCAGCCACTCCTAGTGCCTGATAACCACCAACTTTCTTGAAGCCCTATGCCCACCCGAACTTACCACACAGCTATAAACTCCAGCAACAAAAGCACGGGTATCAAAACGTCCTCAATGCATGAATGCGAATTGCCCCTTTGCGGTAAAAAAAAATCAGCATCAAAAAAATCAGCATAAAAAAAGCCTTCGCGAGGAAGGCTTTTTTTTCAATGGTTCAAAGGAATCTTAAACCGTTTCTGCTAAAACGATAATTTTATTTTTAAGAACTTCAATCAATCCTCCTTTAACAGGAAAGTAATGCGTACCGGTCTTATCCTTGATCCTTACATCTCCGGCTGTTAACGTAGAGATGATAGGAGCGTGATTATTCAAGACTTCGAAAGATCCACTCATACCGGGTACCTTAACAGAGGTAACCTCTCCTGTATATAGCTTTTTATCGGGTGTTATGATTTCCAGTTGCATTCTATTGAATTATTAAAGGTCAATATTTCAGAATTAATTAGCTTCAGCAAGAAGTTTTTTACCTTTTTCTATTGCATCTTCAATAGATCCAACAAGGTTAAACGCTGCTTCAGGATACTCATCAACTTCTCCGTCCATGATCATATTGAAACCTTTGATAGTTTCTTCGATCGGAACAAGAACACCTTTAAGTCCTGTAAACTGTTCAGCAACATGGAAAGGCTGAGAAAGGAAACGCTGAACACGACGTGCGCGGTGAACAACCAACTTATCTTCGTCAGACAATTCATCCATACCAAGGATCGCAATAATATCTTGCAATTCTTTGTAACGCTGAAGGATCTCTTTTACACGCTGTGCAGTATTATAATGCTCATCGCCAACAACAGCTGCAGAAAGGATACGTGAAGTTGAATCCAATGGATCAACCGCAGGATAGATACCAAGTTCAGCGATCTTACGACTCAAAACGGTAGTAGCATCCAAGTGAGCAAATGTAGTTGCAGGAGCAGGATCTGTTAAATCATCAGCAGGAACATAAACCGCCTGAACAGAGGTAATAGAACCACGCTTAGTAGAAGTGATACGCTCTTGCATAGCTCCCATTTCAGTTGCCAACGTTGGTTGGTAACCTACAGCAGAAGGCATACGGCCTAAAAGAGCCGATACTTCAGAACCAGCTTGTGTGAAACGGAAAATATTGTCGATAAAGAACAAGATATCACGTCCACCGCTATTTGAATCACCATCACGGAAATATTCAGCTACAGTAAGACCACTCAAAGCAACACGTGCACGTGCTCCCGGAGGCTCATTCATCTGACCAAATACCAAAGTAGCTTTTGATTCTTCTAATTTCTTAAAATCGACCTTGGAAAGATCCCAACCGCCTTCTTCCATGCTGTGTTTGAACTCATCTCCGTAGTTTATAACACCTGATTCAAGGAATTCACGCAAAAGATCATTCCCTTCACGCGTACGCTCACCCACACCGGCAAATACAGAAAGACCTGCATATGCTTTCGCGATATTATTTACCAATTCCATGATAAGAACGGTTTTACCAACACCGGCACCACCGAACAAACCAATTTTACCTCCCTTAGCATAAGGCTCCAAAAGGTCAATTACTTTAATTCCAGTGAAAAGAACTTCAGCTTCTGTAGAAAGATCTTCAAATTTTGGTGCTTCTCTATGAATTGGAACTCCATTTTCTTTTGAAACAGCTGCAATACCGTCGATGGCTTCACCAACAACATTGAACAGACGGCCTTTTATTGCTTCTCCGGTTGGCATTTGGATAGGTTTTCCTGTTCCAATGACTTCCATTCCACGCACCATACCATCTGTAGAATCCATCGCGATTGCGCGAATAGTATCTTCTCCAATGTGCTGCTGACATTCCAAAACAACCTTATGACCACCTTCTTTGATGGTTTCCAATGCATCCAGAATATTTGGCAATCCGCCTTTTTCCTGGTCAAAGTAAACGTCCACAACCGGACCGATTACCTGGACGATTTTACCGATATTTGACATGATATCTTAGTATTATTGATTAATCTGTTACAGGGCGCAAAATTAGACATTTTACATAACTTTCCCTATAATTTTCCACTTAATTATTAACAATTCTTTGGGTTGTGGCTCAAAACTAACCAGACTGCAAAATAAGTCCGATAGGACTATTACTAAGCATTCATCTATTTTCAATTTATTTCCGGAATGACATTCTTTTCAGTGCTTAGCCTTTAATGCAGAAAAGAAATTCTGAAAGTTGATATCACTTAAGGTGGTTCTACTTTTAAATAACCCCCGGGTTCTTGGATCAAATCGTTTTAAGAAATAGTATTGTGAAGAAACCCCAATATGCTCTGTAATAGAATAGGAGGCTTCTGTATCGAGGCATTGATCAAAAGATACCTTAGCATTAATTTCGTTTCTCTCTGAACTTAAAGGAACATGAGCAGGAATTACTTTATATACATAAGGACCTAAGCAGCCATTGAAGAACAATGCTGAAAGTGAAATTGAAAATAGTATGGCTTTTTTATCAAGGTTGATTTGTGAGTACTGTTTAACTCATTAGAATATACCAATGTATAACATATATATTATTCCCCATACAAATCTCCATTAGCAAATACAAAGAGATAAATATTAAAGTCCACCCATTTTCAAAATCCTCCCCGAATGCGTTACTTTGTAAGCTAAGTCGCCCATGTGAAACTATATAAAAGTATAGATCTGTATACGCCCGTAAAGGGAGCTGTAGTTACCATAGGCACCTTCGATGGAGTACACATAGGGCATAAAAAGATCCTCAGCAGATTGAGAGAACTTGCCGACAATGATGGATCAGAAGTAGTTCTCCTGACATTTTTTCCACATCCTCGTATGGTTCTTTATCCGGATGATCATGGTGTATTGTTATTAAATACATTGGATGAAAAGATAGAACTGTTGGCTGATTGTCAGGTTGATCATTTAATTATTCATCCTTTTACAAGAGATTTCAGCAGGATCTCTTCGGTCAACTTTGTTCGTGACATTCTGATAGGTAAGTTGGGAATGAAAAAACTGATCATCGGGTATGATCATCATTTTGGAAGAAACAGAGAAGGGTCTTTTGAAGAGTTGAAAGAGATGAGTTCGCTCTATGGCTATGAAGTTGAAGAGATCCCCGAACAAGATATTGATGAAGTAGCTGTTAGCAGTACCAAGATCAGAAAAGCCTTGCTGGAAGGGGATCTCGACACAGCAATGTCGTATTTAGGTCACGATTATACTTTAAGCGGGATTGTTGTAGAAGGCAATAAGGTGGGTAGGAAACTAGGGTTCCCGACAGCAAACATCAAAGTGAAGGAAGATTATAAGTTAATTCCCTGCGATGGAGTTTATGCTACCGACATAAAAATTGCGGAGACAACATATCAAGGGATGTTATATATTGGTTACAGACCCACCCTGGACGGCAAAACAAGAAGCATTGAAGTCAATATATTCAACTTTGATGAAAATATATATGGTCAAAACTTAACCTTAAATCTAAAGTGTCGTATACGGGGCGAAATGCGTTTTCCTGATCTTGAATCTTTGAGGATTCAATTACAAAAAGACAAGGATGATGCAATAAAGGCTCACAGCATTCGTAATTTAAGTCAATGACATTAAGAATAGGTATTTTCATATTATTGCTTTTTGGAGCTTATTCCACAGCAATTTCCGCACAAGAACGTTTCACCTCTGATCTGGTTAAATATACTTCTATCTCTACTGATACTGAACATCCAGATAGTATACGTTATCTTGATCTGAGCAGAAAGGGATTGAAAACGCTGCCTGATGAAATTAGGAGTTACAAAAATCTGGAAGTATTGGATCTGAGTAAAAACAAAATCACAGAGATTCCGGTGTGGATTGGAGAATTAAAACATCTCAAATATTTAAGTCTCGCCAATAATAAATTGGTAACCATAACTCCTGGAATTGGCGGGTTGAGTAATCTAATAATTTTAAATCTCAATAAAAACCTAATCGAGCATATACCGGCAGAGATCGGAACTCTTCATAAGTTAGAAGAGATAGACTTATGGAGTAATGAGTTGAATGACATTCCAAAGGAAATTGCTGAATTAAAAAATCTAAGAGTTCTTGAATTAAGAAATATTCTTTTCAATGATGAGCAACAAAATGAAATTCGAAATCATGTACCTTGGGCGGAGGTAAAACTTTCTCCTTCCTGCAATTGCAAGTAAGACTTAATCTGATTAAAAAATAAGATTTAAGAAGATTTTATTAAAAGACTCTCCTGAAAATTTTCAGGAGAGTCTTTTAATTTCAGGCATGCATTTCAGGCATAATACCTAATTGCATCATCAAACCTACTCTGTCTGGATAGTTATGTACAGATGTGATTTTCCCATCTTTACTTTTTGCAAAATAACTACCCCTGGTTATTACTTTTCTATGTGTAGGCTCTATCTCAGGAACATTTTCCGAAGTTCTCAATGTGCCATTATGCGTTCCTGTAAATTCGTACTCTACTGCAATTCCTTCTTCGGATACAACAGAGCTTAGTTTCTTAATTTTGAGATCGGGGAAAGCAGTTTTCCAACCGTTAAAAAAATCTCTTGCAGCATTAACACCTTTCAATCCTTCCGGATGTTCAGGGTCTTTCCAAATGATACTTTGATCACATAATGAAGTGAATGCAACAGTGTCATGCTTGTTCCATGCTTCAATGATCTTCTCATCAATTTTTAAATTCTCACTAGTTTTCATTTTTATTCGATTAATTTTGAATTATAATTAGAATATGTTTTTTAACACAATTAAAGTTATAACCGAATCATTCGAAAAAAAAATATTTTCTGTCAAAATTTATATCGATCAAAAAAATAGTGTTCAATCTATTGATCGAACACTATTTAATTTTAGAATAATTATTGAAATAAATGATCAATATTTTAAAATTTCAAAGCCAAACCTATAGCTCCGTTTATTCCTGCTTGGGGATAGAAATAGTTTTCAGTGGTTTTATTCTGATCATATATATAGCTAAACGTATATCCATTAGATGAATACATTAGATCAGTCAGATTATTCAATGAAGCCGTTAGATCTAT
>JBBKWX010000083.1:0-3637 GCA_037969175.1 Bacteroidia bacterium
GAAATGATAGGGAAGTAAAACATATCTACAACCCTTCCATAGAGATAATCGGAATAGCCTCCTTCAGCGGGCATAAACTCAGCTACCTGGAAATTACTATCCGAAAACCACTTGCCATAAAAGGTGGAGTCAATGATATTACCTGCAGCTCCGGCAAAGATCATAGAGACTGCTGTAAGTAAACCGGGTTTGCCATTATCCCGGATGATGGTATAGATCCAATAGCCGATCATGCTCAATGCACCCAACCTGAAAAGGCTGAGGAACAACTTACCATAAACACCGGCGATCTCCATCCCGAAGGCCATTCCGTTATTCTCAGTAAAATGGATGATGAACCAATTTCCGGCTATATGAAACTCCTGACCCAGATACATATGGGTCTTGATCCAAACCTTCAATGCCTGATCAGCAATGAGTATCAGAAGTATAATAAGTATTGATTTCCGAAAACTTTTGGACATGGAAATGCAGAATAATTTCTGCCGGATATAAAGCTTAGTCTTTGTACTGCTGAAGCTTTGCTTCGATACTTTGTGTTGTATGCGGAACAGCTCTCAAACGTTCTTTTGGAATCAACTTACCCGTTACACGGCAAATGCCATAGGTCTTGTTCTCTATACGGATCAAAGCATTTTCTAACTGCTCAATGAATTTCTTCTGACGTGCAGCAAGCTGACCGGCTTCTTCTTTTGCCAAAGTATCTGAACCATCTTCCAAAACCTTGAAGGTATTTGCAGTATCGTCCGTTCCGTTTGTATTGAAATTATTCAAGGTATCTTGAAGTAATCCTAATTGCTTTCTTGAATCCTCAAGCTTGCTATTAATAAGCTCTTTGAATTCTTTAAGCTCAACATCACTATATCTGTTTTTCTTACTTATTTCTTTATCGTTCATTTTCTTTTGCTCTCCATTAATATTATTCAATTTCCCAACAATTATCTCTTTCACTGCTGATATCTTTTCTACTACCTTATCAACGATTCCCTTCTGTGCTGTAGCTTTCTTCTTAGCTACAGGCTTCTTTTCAACCACCTTTTTAGTAGGTACGTTCTTTACTGCAGGCATCATTGCAACTACCTTTTTGGCAGGTGCTTTCTTTGCCACAGACTGCTTAGCAACTACTTTTTTAGCTGGCGCTTTCTTTACCACTGGCTTCTTAGCAACTACTTTCTTAGCTGCTGCTTTCTTTACCACAGGCTTCTTAGCAACTACCTTTTTAGCTGCTGCTTTCTTTACCGCAGGTTTCTTAGCAACTACTTTTTTAGCTGCAGCTTTCTTTACCACAGGCTTCTTGGCAACTACTTTCTTAGCTGCTGCTTTTTTCACAACCGGCTTCTTAGCAACTACCTTTTTAGCAGGCGCTTTCTTTGTAGCAGGCTTCTTAGCAACTACCTTTTTAGCAGGCGCTTTCTTTGCAGCAGGCTTCTTAGCAATTATTTTTTTAGCTGCAGGCTTAGATGCTACAGTTTTTTTAACAGTAGGTTTCTTTGCTGCTACTTTCTTAGCAACAACTTTTTTTACCGTTGCTTTTTTAGGAGCTGCGGGTTTAGCTGCTGCCTTTTTAACTGTTGCTTTTTTTGCAGAAGCTGTTTTTACAACTGTCTTCTTTGCATTTGCTTTTCCTGCGGCCATGTTAGTTCTTGTTAATGATAATAAAAGTACTGATTCCGTCCTCGACTTCAATCTCTGTACCCTGCGTCCCATCTACATTTGAGCTCTCATCAACGGAATCAGCCAAAGTTTCGCTGCAAATATAATCCAAATAATTAGATAAAACAGACTTGAGTTCATCATGTTGTTGGATAACAACACGTATGCGATCTGTAACTTCAAGACCACTGTCTTTTCTAAGATTCTGTATCCTGTTTACAAGCTCTCTTGCCAGCCCTTCCTGCCTTAGTTCTTCATTGATAGTTATATCCAGAGCCACCGTTAGCTTATCCGCATTGGCTACCTGCCAGCCGGGTATATCCTCCGAACTGATCTCGGTATCTAGGGCTTCTAATTTGAACGTACCCGTACTAAGATTTATTTCAATAAAGCCCTGCTGCTCTACCTTTGCGATCTCTTCCTGTCCAAAACCATTGACTATAGCAGCAACTTCTTTCATAGCTCCGCCAACCTTGGGTCCCAGTGCTTTAAAGTTTGGTTTGATCTTCTTGATCAATACACCGGCTGTATCCGTTATGAATTCCAATTCCTTCACATTCACTTCGCTCAAGATCAGATCCTGTATGGATTCTACTCTGGCCTTAAACTGTGGGTCCAGAACAGGAACCATGATACGGTTCAAAGGCTGTCTCACCCGGATATTCACTTTTTTACGAAGTGATAATACCATGCTTGAGATCTTTTGTGCCAGATCCATTCTTGCTTCCAGGTCCTTATCTATCAGGGTTTCATCTGCATTCGGGAAAAGAGTAATATGAACGGATGAATTTGCATCCCTGCCGGTTACGGCATTCAGATCCCTGAACAGTTTTTCGGAGTAAAATGGAGCTATCGGAGCCATCATCTTGCTGATCGCATCCACACAGATATAAAGGGTTTGATAAGCCGAGATCTTGTCAGCAGTATAATCCCCTTTCCAGAAACGTCTTCTGCTCAATCTCACATACCAGTTGCTCAAATTTTCATTGGTGAAATCCTGGATCAAACGGGCAGCTTTGGTAGGCTCATAATCAGCATAAGCTGCATCCACATCCAAAGCCAGACTGTTCAGCAAACTCAATATCCAGCGATCCAGCTCCGGCCTGTCAGCCATTGCGATCTCTGCTTCCGAGAAGGTGAATCCGTCTATATTGGCATATAGCGAGAAGAACGCATAGGTATTGTAGAGCGTTCCGAAGAACTTTCTTTGCACCTCGGTGATGCCGTCGGTGTTGAATTTCAGATTGTCCCAGGGCTGAGCATTGCTGATCATATACCAACGGGTTGCATCAGCTCCGTATTTATCAAGCGTCTCAAACGGATCAGCTGCGTTGCCCAAACGTTTCGACATCTTATTGCCGTCTTTGTCGAGCACCAGTCCGTTAGAGATCACATTCTTAAATGCGACACTATCAAACAATAACACTGCAATTGCATGCAGGGTAAAGAACCAGCCACGGGTCTGATCCACACCTTCAGCAATGAAATCAGCCGGGAAGGATTTATGGAATTCTTCTTCGTTCTCAAATGGGAAATGCCATTGCGCATAAGGCATAGCACCACTGTCAAACCATACATCGATCAGATCGCTTTCGCGCTTCATCAGCTTACCGCTATCAGATACCAGAAACAGATCATCCACAAATGGTCTGTGCAGATCGAAATCGGTATTCACACTGCCGTCTTCGTTGCGCAAGGGGTTGGTTTTCATGAATCCTGCAGCAAGCGATTTGTCTAATTCTTCAGCAAGTTCAGCAACTGAACCTATGCGCTTACGCTGTGTAGTATCTTCGCTGCTCCATATCGGCAAAGGGATGCCCCAGAAACGGCTGCGACTAAGGTTCCAATCCACCAGATTCTCCAGCCAATTGCCAAAACGCCCTGTTCCCGTACTTGCCGGTTTCCAGTTGATGGTCTTGTTCAGCTCCATCATTCTTGCTTTCAGGGCGGTGGTCTTTACAAACCAGGAATCAAGCGGGTAGTA
>JBBKWX010000084.1:0-13790 GCA_037969175.1 Bacteroidia bacterium
CATCATTACCTTACTTACAATGGAGAGATCTATAATTACAAAGAAATAAAAGAAGAACTTCTGAGCCTGGGTCACCGATTTGAAACACAAAGTGATTCTGAAGTTTTACTGGCATCTTACCTGGAATGGGGAAAGAATTGTGTGCAACGTTTCATGGGAATGTGGGCTTTTGTTATCTGGGATGATGAGAAAAAAGAATTATTTGCTTCGAGAGACAGGTTTGGGATAAAACCATTCTACTATCTGCATTCCGGAAAACGATTTTATTTTGGGTCGGAATACAAAGCATTGAAACCATCTCCGATCTGGAATTCATCTCTCAATGATCAGCAGGTGAGCCGCGGCCTGCAGATGGGTTGGCTTGCCTATCATGATGAATCCTATTTCCAATATTTAAAAGCTTTACCTGCCGCACATAATTTGGTATTTAAAGATGGGGATCTTAAGATCGAACGTTATTGGAATATCGATCCGGAGCAAAAGATCAGGCTGAGCAAGGAAGAAAAAATCGAGAAGTTTAACGAACTTTTCATGCAGAGCATTTCACAACATATGCGTGCAGATGTTCCTGTTGGTTCATGCCTCAGTGGCGGACTCGATTCCTCTGCTATCGTAAGTGCTGTTCAAAAATTATATCCCGATACTCCATATAAGACCTATTCTATCTATTATGATGGTGAAGGGGATGTAGATGAAAGGCCATTCATCTCTGAAGTAATAAAAAAGTATCCTGCGCTTCAGCCTCATTATTATTCTCCAAAAGAATCTGATCTTGAAGAGGCATTTCATAAAGCGGTTTATCATGCTGATGTTCCTGTAACAGGTTCCTCCTTTATGTCACAATATTATCTGATGAAATTGATCGGTGATGATGGGATAAAAGTGGTTCTCGATGGGCAGGGAGCGGATGAATATTTGGGTGGATACATGCATTCATTTTATCGTTCAATTTCAGGAATGATGAAAAAGCTGGAGGCAGCGAAAGTTGTTTCTACACTAAATGGTTTGAGGCAAGATCAAGGTTATAGTTTTGGAAAGCTTACCAATGTTTTAGCCAAGTCGGCTTTATCTATGCTCGCTTCCGAACATTCTTTGTATGCGATGGAGTATACCTATTATTATCCTTTTTTATCTGATGTTAATTTAAACGGTACTCCCTTTGATCTGCCTGCTGTAAAGGGTTCTGATCTGGATGCATTTTTATATCAGTTGATGTTTACCACCAGCCTTCCTTCACTCTTGCATTACGAAGATCGCAACAGTATGGCTTTTTCTATCGAAAGCAGAGTTCCTTTTTTGGATCATCGCCTGGTTGAATTTGTTTTTTCTTTAGAGGATGATGACCGGATAAATAAAGCTGTAACTAAAGATATTTTACGCAAGAGTTTATCCGGAATTCTACCCGAAGCAATTACTAACCGCAAAGACAAGAAAGGTTTTGTCACACCCGGAGAAGTGAAATGGCTGCGTGGACCTCTTCGTTTTCTTTTAGATGCCAAAGTGGAGGAGCTGCCGGGCATGCACAAAGAGAAGATCCGCAAGATGATCTCCGAATTCAAAGCCGGCGACAACAGCAAAGCCAATTTGGTCTGGAGGATCTGTGTTTTGAACTACTGGGTAGGGAAGCAGTAAGGTAGAATCATATAATCACCCAAGATTTATGTACGTTCGCCCCTAAATTTAAGTAGTTTGCTTAATTAGGATTGGATTAATAGTTCATTATTCTAAATTGCTGTTTATTAGCAATCAAAAGTAAAATCATAAACCAATTTTGTAATGAAACATTTGAATTCTACAGTGCTATCTTTGACATTATTGATTATTAGCCAGCTTTTCAATAATTCTCAAACATTTGGTTTTTCGGATCCTGATATTAAGTTTTCTAAAGCATTCAGTAAAATTGCCGGAGGTCAGAATCAATATGCAATCAGGTCTAATGATGGAATGATGATTTTTGATAATGGAGGTTTCACTATTCAACATTTGAGATTAAATGATGTGAAGACTAAATCTCAAATCACAACAGGAAATAATTATAAGGTTACAAATATTAGAGTGGATTTTGCCAATTCTAATTCCGGAGCACAGTTGAATCCTCAAAATCCGACAGGTTCTTATTCGAATTATTTTTTTGGTAATGATCCCTCAAAATGGGAAACCAATGTCCTAGAGCATAATGAGTTATATTGTTCTGATGTCTATAAGAAAATTGATGTTAAATTTTATTCTAATAAAGCAGGAGTTAAATACGATTTTATAATTAAACCGGGAAGCAGACCTGAGAATATAGAAGTAAAATATTCTGGTATAAATTCACTTAGTATTGACGGTTCAGGAAAATTAATTGTAGAATCAGAAGCTGGAATTGTCCATGAATATATGCCTAAATCTTATCAGGTTATTAATGGCAAAGAAATATTAGTACCCGTTAGTTATTTAAAGCTGTCTAATAATTCTATTGGATTCAATATAGGTAACTATGATAGAACATTAGCTTTGATAATCGACCCTATAATCTATTCTACTTTTGTTGGTGGATTGGGTGATGATTATTTATGGGGAGGAAGTATGAAGAAAGATGTAGCCGGTAATATTTATTTTTCCGGAAGAACTACAAGCTCAGGTTTTCCAACTACTCCAGGTTCATTTGATATTACTTACAATGGTGGATTTGATGGGTTCGTTATGAAAATGAATGCAAGCGGAACCAGCCCAATATTCTCAACTTTTATAGGAGGTACAGGTAATGATTATGCCTATAGTACTGCTATCGATATTGCAGAAAATATATTCGTAGCTGGTGTAACTACATCAACAAATTTCCCAACCACTGTTGGTGCATATCAAACATCAAAGTCATTGGGTGATGATGGGTTTATATTTAAACTAAATCCTGCGGGAAATGCTTTGATATTCGCCAGTTATTTAGGTGGTTTAGGGAATGATTATGTAAGAGATATGGCAATTGATGATTTGGGAAATTCATATATCATAACTGAAACAACAGGAAGTTTCCCCACAACTATTGGTGCATATAGTACAACATACAATGGTGGTCCATATGATGGTGCATTAACTAAAATGAACGCTACTGGATCTGCATTGATCTACTCTTCTTATCTTGGAAGTTCAGACGATGATAACCCTTCAGCTGTAGCTGTTGATGCAAATTATAATGCATATGTAACAGGATTTACTTCAGGTACTGGATTTCCAACTACTGTTGGGGCGTATGATCAAACTTATAATGGTGGATTGTATGATTGCTTTGTTACAAAGTTTAATGTTGCAGGAACAGGTTTAGTTTATTCAACATTTATCGGAGGTCCCGGGAATGACCAGAATTGGAATACCGCAAGTTTAAATGCTGCAAATGAAATGTTAATTGGAGGATTTTGCGCTGCAGGATTTCCAACAACTGCAGGAGCATTCTCAACAGTTATAAGTGGCTCAACTGATGGGTTTATTGCAAAATTAAATTCTACTGGTTCGGCCTTAGTTTTCTCGACCTATTTAGGAGGTTCAAATGCTGACCAAGTATACCATGCTTCTTTTGCCCAAACAGGAAATATTTTTGTTACAGGTAATACCAGCAGTTCAAACTTTCCAATTCGAGGTTGTGCTGTAGATTCAACGTATAATGGATTGCAAGATGCATTTGTTTCAGTTTTTGATTCAAATGCTTCCAGTCTGTTATATTCTACATTCTTGGGTGGATCTCAAAATGATAGAGGAGCTGCAATTATAGGAGATGGAAATTTTGCATATGTATTAGGTGAAACAGGATCAAGTAATTTCCCTTCTTCAACTGGTGCATTTGATGAAACTTATAATGGTGGTAATTATGATGTCTTCCTTACAAAAATTGATATCGGAGGAAATACAATTGCAAACTTTACAAGTATTCCATCTGTTTGTGTTGGTTCTACCGTAAGTTTTATCAACACTTCAATTGGTACCACAACTTTTTCTTGGGATTTTGGCAACGGAAATTTTAGTTCATCTGCAAACCCTAGCCAGGTATATACTTCGGCTGGTGTGTATGTTGTTACACTCACTGCAAATGGCCCGTGTGGAAGCAATGTGTTTAGTCAGAATATAACCGTCAATCCATTGCCAAATGTTGTTATCACAGCTTTAAATCCTGTATGTTTTAATACCCCTCCATTTCAACTTACTAATGCTTCTCCTGTAGGTGGTGTATATTCCGGGACAGGAATTTCAGCCGGGATTTTTAACCCTTCAGTTGCGGGTCCAGGCTCACATGCTTATGTTTATTCTGTAACTGACACAAACGGATGTTCTGCAAATAATAGTTCAACAATTGTTGTACTATCTCTTCCTGTAGTCTCATTTAATTTACCAACGAGTGTTTGTTTGAATTCAGGTTCTATTATTATGAATGCGACTCCGATTGGAGGATCGTTTGCTGGTCCGGGTGTATCTGGTTCAACATTTGATCCAATGGTTGCAGGGATTGGAACACATTCCATTACTTACAGTTTTACAGATCAATTTGGTTGTTCTGCTTCTGGTTCTTCTTCAATTACAGTTTCTGATCTTCCATTAGTTTCTTTGGCTGCTTTTCCAGCAGTTTGTATTGACAATGGAAATGTCAGTTTAACAGGTGGCTTGCCTATTGGCGGAACTTATAGTGGAACCGGTGTTACTGGCAGCAATTTCGACCCTTCAGCGGCTGGTGCCGGAGTTCATCAGATTACATATACTTTTGTAAATGCATCCGGTTGCACTGGATCAGATTTTCAAAATATTACTGTTAATACTATTCCAATTGTAACATTAGCTGCAGTTCTGGATATGTGTATTGATGCACAACCAATTCAGCTGAATGGTACCCCCATTGGTGGAAGCTATTCTGGATCCGGAGTTAGTGGAACTAGCTTCAATCCTTCAGTTGCTGGAAGTGGATTACATCAAATTGTATATTCATTTATTGACAATAATGGTTGTAGCTCAAGCGCATCAATTAATATTCAAGTAAATGCATTGCCTGTAGTATCCACTACTAATTACGGTTCTATAGATATTTCTTTCCCATCAGTTATACTTAGTGGTGGATTACCATTAGGTGGTGTATATTCGGGTACTGGAGTAATAGGAAATATTTTTTATCCTTCAGTTGCAGGGATTGGAGTTCATTCAATTACTTATACTTATACTAATGAGTTTGGTTGTATAGGTCTTGCTATAGAAACTATTGAAGTTACTCAATCACTTTTAGTAACACTCGATCCATTCAATAATATATGTATGAATTCTGGGCCTTTAACCCTGATAGGTGGTTCCCCGGTGGGTGGTACATATTCAGGAAGCTTTGTATCTGGTGGCTTGTTTGATCCTGCTATTTCAGGAACCGGAACGTTCACAATCACTTATACTTTGAATGGACAATCAGCTTCTCAAACTATTACTGTTGATCCAATTCCAATTGTTAGTGTTTCAGTTCAGTCTTCTATTAGTTGTGCTCCCAATACAATTTATATTGGATATGGCCCTCAAACATTACTATTAACAGCTTCTACAATTACCGGAGTTTCTTACCAATGGTATCTTGATGGAGTACAAATACCTGGTGCAAGCAATTCAACATATTCAGCTGCCGGTGCCGGCATGTATTCTGTGATTGTCACTGACGCGAACGGATGTACTTCTGATATGTCAGGATCTGGAACAGCAATTTATATTAACAGTATTGATGTGAGATGCGGTCATAATCTGGACAAAGTGTTGCTTTGTCATTACCCTCCGGGTAATAATGGAAATCCACAATCAATTTGCATTTCTCCAAATGCAGTACAAGCCCATCTTGATAACCACCCTGGAGATTGCCTCGGAGTATGTAACAGTAGCTCCAAAGTGGAAGTGGTTTTTGCAAATATGGATCTTCATCTTAGTCCTAATCCTGCAACCGAATTTGCTGTATTATCGATCATTCCTTTTTATTCTTCAAATTTTAGTGTAGAATTATATGATATAGAAGGCCGATTGGTAATTGAACTACACAAAGGTAAATTTGCAGAAAACCATGAAGTTGAAATAAATATTGTTACGAAAATGCTAAATTCAGGGTTCTATTTTGTAACACTCAAAACGGATCAGGAAATTATTACATCAAAATTGATCATTACCAAATAATCACAGAATTTTGGTTTATAAAAGGGAACATGCAATTAAGGCATGTTCCCTTTGCTTTGAAAGGCATAAGACCAGGATAGTTGGTATTCGTAAAGATTTAGTATAATAGCCTGATAATAAAATATGTGTAATGTATTTGTTATTTTGCATGATATGATTTGATCCTGCTGGTTATATTTACAGAATCATCAGATAGAATAAACTAATTTTTGATTTGTGTAAGTAGAACAAATCAACTCAAAACTTGTAGAGAATGCGATCAATTGTTGCAGAATTATTTAGAATATTTTTTAGAATTCCATTCGCAAAGAAATTATTTTACCAAATGCATATTCGCATTTTTGCGCCTTTGAATTTGTTTAAAGGAGTAGTAAAAAGAGTGAAGTTTAAAAATAATATTACTTTAGATTTGCATGTAGAAGACTGGATCCAGCAAAGCTTGTATTTTCTTGGAACATATGAAGAAGCAGAACTTGAATTTGTCAAAAATTCATTAGGCAAAGGAGATGTTTTCATAGATATTGGAACCAATATTGGCCTCCATTCATTATATGCATCTAGCTTAGTTGGAGAAAGTGGGGAGGTTATTTCTTTTGAACCCTTTAATAAGACTTTTGAAACTTTGAAAAACAATGTTTCTTTAAATAATTCAGCCAATATAAGACTTGAGAAAATCGCTATAGCTGAATCTGAAAAAGAAATCGAAATTTTTTATGATTCTGATAATGCCAATTTAGGAATGGCATCTTCCTATGCCGGTAAGAAATCATACTCAGAGAAAATTGCTGCAATTTCGCTTGACCTTTATCTACTACAGAATCCGGTTCATCAAATTGATTTTATTAAGCTTGATATAGAAGGAGCTGAATATTACGCTTTGCAGGGAATGAATACTACATTAAAAAAGTTCAACCCAAAGTTGCTTATAGAAATTGAAGAAGAGATAATAGCAAGAACTGATTATACGGCGGGTGATATGATTCAGTACTTATCCGACTTGGGATACCAACAATACTTTATTGATGAAAAGGGTAATTTATCAGATAGAAATGTAAATTATAACCGAAAGAATTATGCTTTTTTAAAAGCCATAATATAGCTTCAATAGAAAGAATTCTAAAAAGTCTGCAATGGGAACCATAATCCTGTATCACATGAGAGTCATACAAATAGTGATTTCTCTTGTAATATTTTTCACCTTTTCTTTTAACTCTTTTTCGTCAGATTTGCCTGTAAATCACCAGTTTGGTCACTTTTCAAAAATATTCGGAAAGTCAAATGAATATCAATCAAAATTTTATTTTGGCAATGCTTTGTTTGATAATAGTGGTTATTTAATCCAAAACATAAGGAGAATTGGAAGCAATAATGATTTGTCAAATGATTCAATAAGTTATCAAATCAATAACATACGGGTTAACTTCAAGAATTGTAATGAAAAGATTAATATAACTCCAGAATTTAAAACTGATTCCTACTCAAATTATTTTGTTGGAAGTGATCCCGATATATGGGAAACAAATATTTTTAATTATGAGTCATTATATTACTCTGAATTATATGACAAAATTGACCTCCGATTTGTCATTGATAACTCATCTCTCAAATATGATATTATTTTAAAACCCGGAAGTGATATTTCAAATATTGTATTGGATTATCAAGGATTAGATAGATTAGATATTGATGATATGGGTAATCTGAAATTGGTGTCAGGTGCAGGTGAGTTAATTGAATTTATCCCTAGGTCATATCAGATTATTGATAATAAGGAAATTGATATTAAGGTTGTTTACTACATGCAGGATAAATTTTCAATCGGTTTTCAAGCAATTGACTATAATCCGAATTATGATCTTATCATTGATCCATTAATATATTCTACATTCATTGGAGGAACTGGGCAAGATTATTTATGGGGTGGGAGTATACAAAAAGATGCTACAGATAATATTTACATAACGGGCAGGACTACCAGTAATAATTTTCCTACGACTCCAGGTACGTACGATGTTACATTTAATGGGAATTTTGACGGATTCATTATTAAAATGAATAGCCTTGGCACGGCACCAATTTTTTCTACATATTTTGGTGGTTCAAGTAGTGATGTTGGAAGCAGTATATATTTAGATTCATTTTTGAATTTCTATATATGTGGAACAACTGCTTCAGCTAATTTCCCTATAACTCCTGGAGTTTTTCAAACGAGTAAATCGGGTGGTGATGATGGTTACATTTTGAAGATGAATTCATCAGGAAATGCATTGATTTATAGTACCTATATTGGAGGATTGGGGAATGATTACCCTTGGTCATTAGTCGCTGATGTTAGTGGGAATGCATACTTTATTACTGAAACGAATGGATTTTTTCCTACAACGGTAGGAGCATTTGATGTAACATATAATGGAGGACCGTGGGATGCTGCGGTAACAAAGATTAATAATAATGGTACGGGATTAATTTATTCAACTTATTTGGGAAGCAATGGAGATGATAATCCTTCAGGGATTGTTATCGATTCAGGGAATAACGTTTATATTTCGGGTTATACTTCCGGTAATAATTTCCCGGTTACTGCAGGAGTATATAGCCAAGTTTACGGCGGAGGTGTAAATGATTGCTTTGTCACGAAATTAAATCCTGCAGGAAATTCATTGGTTTATTCAACTTATATTGGGGGATCTGGAAACGATATAAATTGGAATTCAATAGCGCTTACATCAGGAAATGAGCTTGTCTTTGGTGGTTATACTTCCGGTAATTATCCAACCACTCCTGGAGCATATTTAAATTTTTCAAGTGGTTCTAACACTGCATTTGTTTCTAAATTGAGCAATAGCGGAAACTCTCTACTTGCTTCTACATATATAGGTGGATCTGGATCCGATCAAGTATATTACGTTTCATTAGATCAAAATAGTAGAGTATATACAACGGGTACAACTACCAGTACAAATTTTCCTATTGTTGGTTGTGTATATGATTCAACAGCTAATGGCCTAAATGATGCTTTTCTTTCAGTTTTTAATGCTAATCTTAGTATGCTTGAGTATTCAACTTATATAGGCGGAAGCTTGTCTGACAAGGGATCTGCTATTATTGCTGAAAATAATTTTGCCTATTTAATTGGTGAAACTGGTTCTGTTAATTATCCAACTACTACTGGGGCATTTGATGAGACATTCAATGGTGGAAGTTTAGATGTGTTTTTAACTAAAATAGAATTAGCAAATAGCTTGGTCGTTAATTTTACTAATACTAATAATGTTTGCTATGGTTCACCAATTACTTTCACAAATAATTCAAGTGGAGCAACTAATTATTTATGGGATTTTGGAGATAGCAATAGTAGTAATTTACATTCACCTTCTCATACATATAGTAGCCCAGGGAATTACAATGTTATATTAACAGCAATGAATTCTTGTAGTTCTAATACATTTATTCAAGCAGTTGTGATCCTTCCTCTTCCAACTTTGACAATAGGTGCTATAAGCTCCGTATGTATTAATTCTCAGCCTATAGTTTTAAGCTCAGGATCACCATTGGGTGGAATTTATTCAGGGGTAGGGGTTACCGGTAACAATTTCGACCCTGCTATTTCAGGGATCGGGACACACTCAATCATTTATTCTATTACGGATCTTAATGGATGCACAAACAGCAGTTCAACAGATATTACTGTATATCCTATACCAATAGTTTCATTAGCACCATTAAGCTCAATTTGTCAAACAAGCAGTGCCTTTGCTCTAACAGGTGGCTTGCCTGCAGGTGGAGTATATTCAGGTCCTGGTGTATCATCTAATATGTTTGATCCAAGTGTTGCTGGTGTTGGAATTCACACCATAAATTATACTTATGTCGATATTAATGGTTGTGTTGGTAGTGATAATTCTAATATTCAAGTCATAAGTTCATCAACAGTATTATTGAATCCTTTTAGCCCTGTTTGTATTTCAAATACAGCGTTCCCGCTTTCTGGCGGATCACCTCTTGGAGGTATTTATTCGGGAGCGGGTATTTCTTCAAATGTATTTGATCCTTCTTTAGCGGGTGCCGGGACTCATTTAATCACATATACTTTTACTGATTTAAATGGGTGTTCTAACTTTATAACTAATAGTATTTTAGTTAATACATTACCTGCTGTGAGCTTTGCTAATCTCAATCCTGTGTGTATAAATTCTCCACAGATCACTTTAAACACAGGCCTTCCATTAGGTGGAACATATTCAGGAACCGGTGTTTCCGGAATTTTTTTTAATCCAACAATTGCCGGTTTAGGAACTCATACAATTACTTATACTTTTTCCGACATCAACGGATGTTTGGCAAATGCTTCAACAAATATTTTAGTAAACCAATCACCGATTGTCTCACTCTCTGTTTTCAATGCTATTTGTAATTCATCTTCTTCATTTCTATTGTCAGGCGGCTTGCCTGCAGGAGGAGTATATTCAGGTCCTGGCGTATCGTCCAATATGTTTGACCCTTTTACTGCAGGGGTTGGTATTCACACCATAAATTATACTTATGTCGATATTAATGGTTGTGCTGGAAGTGATAATTCTAATATTCAAGTGATAACTTCATCAACAGTATTAATGAATCCTTTTAATCCTGTTTGTATTTCAAATACAGCGTTCCCGCTTTCAGGAGGGACGCCACTCGGTGGTACTTATTCAGGACCGGGTATATCTACAAATATATTTGATCCCTCCCTTGCAGGTGCTGGATCACATTTGATCACATACACTTTTACAGATATGAATGGGTGCTCTAACTCTTCAACTGCAAGTATCATTGTCAATCCATTGCCTCTTATAACAGTA
Source organism: Bacteroidia bacterium (assembly GCA_037969175.1). GTDB lineage: Bacteria > Bacteroidota > Bacteroidia > AKYH767-A > JBBKVM01 > JBBKWX01. Next base: position 10,998 of record JBBKWX010000084.1, read on the forward strand.
GGTAGTTTAAATGCAGTTTGTGTAAATTCTCCACTTATTAATTTGAATTCTGGTCTTCCTTTGGGTGGAATCTATTCCGGTAATGGTGTTTCTGGTAATTTCTTTAATCCTGCTGTTGCCAATTTAGGAACACATACAATCACATATACTTTTTCAGATTTAAATGGATGTACGGCAAATGCAACAACAAATATTTTAGTTAGCCAGCCCCCAATTGTTTCCTTCTCTGCCGTCAATTCTGTTTGTAGTTCAAGTTCATCTTTTCTATTGACCGGTGGATTACCTGTTGGTGGTACATATTCCGGTAATGGAGTAGCAACAAATTTTTTTAACCCTTCATTAGCTGGAGTCGGAATCCATACAATTGTTTATTCATTTGTTGATATAAATGGATGTCAGGCTACTGCTTCAAGTTCAATAGAGGTAATACCAACTCCTGCAGTAACATTTAGTTCAGTAAATCCAATTTGTATTTCTGCTGGTTCATTCGTATTATCTGGAGTATCTCCTATTGGTGGTATATTTTCAGGATCGGGAATTTCTGGTAATACATTTATACCCTCAATTGCTGGTATTGGAAACCATATAATTAATTATTCTTTTACTGATAATAATAATTGTACTGGAACCGCATTGAGTACAATTCAAGTAATGAACATACCGCAAGTCACCATAAATACCCAAGATTCTTTATGCGTAAATTCAGCCCAAATAACTTTAACAGGAGGATTTCCGGCAGGTGGCGTTTATTCGGGTACTGGTGTAACTGCAAATCAATTTGATCCAAGTATAGCAGGGGTTGGAACACACATGATTAACTATTTTTATACTGATATATTTGGTTGTTCAAATATTGATTCATCAGCCATTATTGTCCTCCCTGACTCATTGTTGAATTTATCAATACAAATTGGCACTGACACTACATTGTGCAAAAATGGAATTAATAATTCAATAATATTATTCGGTAACTCTAGTCTGCCTAATTATTTATGGAGCAATGGTAGTACTTTGAGTCAGCTTACTGTTTCACAAAGTGGATGGTATTGGTTACAATCTAAGTTTGTATGTGAATCGGTTAAAAGTGATAGTATTTTTGTTGATGAATGTATTGTTGATACACTTGTAAATATTTTTACTCCAAATTCTTTCACTCCCAATGGAGATGGTGTTAATGATTTGTTTATTCCAATTGGCAATAACATAGTTATAGAAAAGTTAAGTGTTTTTAGTCGGTGGGGAGATCTAATTTACACCAGTTCAAATACAATGGGTTGGGATGGAACTAAAAATGATGAATTTTGCCCGGTTGGAGTTTATATTTACAAAGTGACATATATTACTTATAATGGTAGTAAATCCGATAAAATTGGGAGAGTCAGTCTAATAAGATAAATTTACTTTTGTGATATTAATACTATAGTGAATCCAATCAATAAAAAATAAATTTTTGAGATATAATATTCTAATAATACCAAGTTGGTTTCCTAATACTAACAATATCCACAATGGAATTTTTATCAAGAAACATGTTGATATAATTGCCAGTATTGCAAATGTGAAAGTTGCATTTATTTCTGAAAGTAATTCGATTGCAAATTATAGTTCAATAAATGATTCTGTTGCTTCAAACTATGAAATATTTAATATAGATTTAAATAAATCTGGATCATCTAAATATTTGTATTTGTTCGATTTATTTAAAACGTTTAAAAAACTAAACATTCTTATTCAGCGACTTATAGCTTCTGGAAATAAGCCAGATATTATTCATGTTCACGTTGCTTACCCTGCCGGATTATTTGCTTTATACTTAAATTGGAAGTTTAAAATTCCCTATGTCATCACTGAGCATTGGTCTGGATATACTCCAGTTGACAATCGATTCAATAATTTTTCCAGTAGTATTAAATGGGTAATTCGGAAGATTTATAAAAAAGCCACTGCTCATTCATTTATCTCTAAATTTCTTAAAAGAGAATTGATCAAACTGAATTTGTCAACTGAAGCAGCAATCGTCATACCTAATGTAATAGAATTAGATTCCACGAGACAATTAACTAATAAATCAAACCCTAATTATGGATTGTGTATTTGTTCTTTGGATGATTTCAGCAAAAATATATCAGGTATTCTTGAAGCTGTGAATATTTTGAAACATACCATATCGAATATCAAAATTGATATAATTGGGGATGGCATTGATAGAGCTAAATTAGAATCAATAGCAGATGATTTTTCCATTTTAAACAAACATGTTTTCTTTCTGGGTGAAATACCAAATACCGAGATCCCAGATCAATATTCATCACATTCTTTTTTTATTTTGAATAGCAATTTTGAAACCTATTCTATTGCAACTGCGGAGGCAATTTGTAATGGACTTCCAGTGATTGTTACACGTTGCGGAGGTCCGGAAGAATTTGTAAATGATGAAAATGGTGTATTGGTTAATCTTAAAGATCCATTTGATTTGGCTAAAGGGATTACTTATGTAATTCAAAATCGTGACATTTACGATGGTGAATTAATGAGCAAAAATTTTCTGCGAAATTATGATACGGAAAATATCAAACAAGGATTTAATCAGCTTTATAATAGCACACTGGATTCTTAATGCAGCTTCTTTAAATATGCCTGAGCTTTCTCCTTCGTGGCCAGATCCTGGGTTTCTGTAATTGGCATTTCCATCACTTTCTTAAACCATACAGCTGCTGTGATCTTATCATTCTGTTTATTCCTTTCAAAATAAGAAACAGCCAATTCATATACATGCAGCATGTACTTGGGTTC
>JBBKWX010000085.1:0-4299 GCA_037969175.1 Bacteroidia bacterium
CGAATAAATTCACCGCCTTTTGCTATGAGTTTATTTTTCTTGGGATCAAAAACTTTATCTACATCCTGCTTGATATGAGGGATCCAATAGGGATCATTATTGTAAATAATGAAAGGTAATTTATGAAACTCGGCTAGTGTGCCCGCGTCTGTTACTTCTATTAATTTCATATGCTTATTCTGAACTTTAGGCTGGCACGAAAATACAGATTTTTGTTGATACCTTTGGTCTGAACAAGATGAACAAGACAGCTATAGTTACAGGAGCCTCATCAGGCATAGGAAAGGCATTGGCATTGGAACTAGCCTCACGTGGGTATGATCTGGCCATAGCAGCTAGAAATGTGGATGAATTGGAATTGCTGGCCGCCGAGATCAGAGCTATGAACAGAAAGGTCATAGTAGTTAAAACAGATGTGAGCCTTGAGCAGGATTGTGCAAATCTGATTTCGAAAACTACAGCAGAATTTGGCAGAATAGATGTACTGATCAATAATGCAGGATTGTCGATGCGAGCCCTGTTTGCTGATATGGATCTGGATGTTTTAAAAAGGTTGATGGATGTGAATTTTTGGGGTACAGTGTACTGTACTAAATTTGCCTTACCCGAACTATTGAAAAATAAAGGAAGCGTTGTTGGTGTTTCTTCTATAGCAGGAAAGAAAGGATTACCCGGCCGAACAGCCTACTCAGCTTCGAAATTTGCGATGGAGGGATTTTTGGAAACACTGCGAACAGAGAACCTGAAAAAAGGTTTGCATGTCTTGGTAGCTTGTCCGGGTTTTACGGCTTCTAAGATCAGACAAAAGTCTTTGAATGAAAGTGGGAATGCTCAGGGAGAATCGCCCCGTGATGAAGCCGGAATGATGAGCGCTGAGGAAGTAGCCGGGCATATTGCTGATGCTATTGTAAAACGCAAACGGGATCTGATCCTGACACCGGTTGGAAAACTTACTACCTGGCTCAATTTCCTTTTTCCTTCATGGTCAGACAAGCTTACTTTTAATCATATGGCCAAAGAGCCCAATTCCCCTTTTAAATAATATGCGGATCTATCTCATTGGATATGCCGGGTGCGGGAAAAGCACTGCTGGTAAGAAACTGGCCAAGCGGTTGGAATTGAAATTTCAGGATCTGGATGAATTAATTTCACATTCGGAAGGTAAGAGCATTTCTGAGATCTTTGAAACAGAAGGGGAGAATAGTTTCCGTAAACTGGAACGCAACTATTTACATCAAACCAAAAAGCTGGAGAATGTGGTGATCGCTTGTGGTGGCGGAACTCCAATCGCTTATGATAATATGGAATGGATGAATACCCATGGCTTTACGATATACTTCGAAATGGCACCGGGTGTTTTATATCATCGCATTGTTCATTCGGAAGAAGAGAGACCGCGTTACAAAGGGATGAATCATGTGGATATGATGGAAAAAATCGTGGATGATATGATGAGTCGGGGACCGGTTTATCGGGAGGCTAAGCTGAAAGTAAAAGCGCTGGATCTGGATTTGGAGGCCTTGGCTGTGAGGGTGAAGAAGGAGTTAGCGGTATAAATTTAAAATCACCACGGAAAATCAGAAACATGGAGAACACGGAATTGTGTCTATGTTTTCTATTTGAAAAATATTTAAAATATCGTATTTTTTCTGTGTAATTCTGTGTTTCTGATTTTCCGTGGTTAATTTAAGAACCAGAACAGAAAATCGTATCTCGTAATTCGTATCTCGTAATTGTGTCAGGGGTGCACCCCTTGACACAAGCCTAGCTCAAAAAAACGCCTTCTTTCCCGGGCTCAAGAACCACTTCAACATGCTCTTGCAGAGTAGTACTGAGTGTGAAGCCAACAAAATCGGGTTTGATAGGGTAGCGTTTGTGATCGCGGTCAATGAGGACTGCCATGCGCAGCTTATGAACCTGAGCATCGAGAAAAGGTTTGATGCCGTAAATTAGAGTCTTGCCTGAATTCAAAACATCATCTACCAAAACTACGGGCTTATCTGCAAACTGTGTAGGGTCCATGGATACAGTGATGCTTTCGGATAGAGGTTCGTGCTTATTGATCTTTACCTCAACAAGAATAGCTTTTAAAGGAGAGATCTTTTCGAGTGATTTTGCAATAAGTGAAGCTAATTCACTTCCTCTGCCGGCTATGCCTGCAATGATCACTTCAGATGCATCGGGATTATCTTCAAAGATCTGGAAAGCGATACGCTCTATCCGGCGGTTAACACCGGTTGAATCCAGAATCTGAGTAGTCGTTGTGTTCACAGGTTTGCTATTGAATCCAAACGTCCTGCTTTGTAGAAGTAACGCTTATAGTATGCTTCATTAAGATCTGAAATGATCACTCCTGAACTTGTACTTGCATGTGCAAATTTATTATCTCCGATATAAATCCCAACATGTGAGATCTGCCCTTTACGGATCTTGAAAAAAACAAGATCTCCCTGACGCATTTCTGTTTTTGAAACAGGATCAACGCGGGTGAACATATCTCTGCTTCGTCCTGTAAAATTGATCCCGAATGCAGATTCCAGCATCGAACTTACAAATCCCGAACAATCTATGCCATCATCTGTTTTTCCGCCATAACGGTAGGGAGTGCCTATCCAGTCATCAATATGTGTAAACAAAGTCGGGAACAGGATCGTGCTGATATCATACCCAAAGCTCTGGGAATAATATTCAACATTGAAAGAGGTAAGGGGGATGGTGGTGATGTTAGCAGCTGCTGTCTCTTCGTTACCGGAACCGGCAATTGCAGAAAACTGCATAGCATTGATTATCAGAAGTGTTATTAAGGTAGTGGCCTTTTTAAACATCTATGCGAAGATAAATATATTTTTAAGGCTTGCAAATGTTTTTTTTGCCTCTAAGACACTAATACGCAAAGTACACGCAAAGGATTTATCTAACATTCTTTGCGTGTACTTTGAGCCCTGGAGCCTTAGTGGCAAAAAATAAATCAAGCTCTAACTAAATTTTGATCTTCTCCGGATTATTCACTGCAAAAGTCAGCACTTGTTTAATAAACTCATTCAAGGAAATATTTTCTCTCGTTGCTCTCAATGCAACCTCCTTATGGATCTCGGGTGGGATGCGTACATTAAAGCTTCCCTTATAAGATTTTTCAGGTTTCTTTTTTACTTGTTTGCATGTGATAAGATAATCTTCGACAGATTCCTGAAATGCACTGATCAATTCTGTAACACTGCTCCCCTCAAAGCTTACCATATCACTAATCCCAAAAATTTTACCATAGAATACCTGATCTTCTGCACTAAAATGTACAGTTCCTAAATACTCTTTGTATTCTAATAGATCATCTTTCATTTTCATTCGACTTATGATTCAATTAAGATCTCTTTGATATAACGGAGAACATAGGGTTTTACAATATTACCGGGATGAGGTTTATGTATAATTCCACTCATATCAATCTGCAACTAAATTATAGTTGCAATTTACAAAAAGGATTTTAAGAATGCAACCGCTTTTATGATGGTTTTTTTTTGCCTCTTAGGCTAATGACATTTCTTGAAATGAGTACCCTTGTGAATTCAGAGGTAGTATTTTTTTTGGGCGGCATTTCCGGCTGTCCGCTATATCTTTTTTGTCGCCAAAAGGCAACAAAAAAGGATGCCGCTGCCATCCGGGCCGCAAATATACGACCCCTTCGGGGACGTGAATTCCTTTGTACATCATCAGCCCCTTTATTCTTTGAATAAAGGGGCTATTCATATGATTCACCTTTGGTGAATGGCTTTTTTCAATCCTATTTTGTTAGGGGCTTGAATTTCCTGATTCACTATATTCATGTGCTGCATAAAGGGGCTATTCATATGATTCACCTTTGGTGAATGGCTTTTTTCAATCATGTATACTAGAAATAGAATACCCGTGAAACGGGTATCATGTGAATAACCCCGGGATGCTTTGCATCCCGGGGTTGAATGCGGCATCAACGTGTTTCATCCCTGAAGGGGATGCACATACGCTAAGGATTTATCTAACATTCTTTGCGTGTACTTTGAGCCCTGGAGCTTTCGTGGCAAAAAGCTACTAGCTCTTAACCCTAAGCTCAAAAAACAGCTCCCGGCCAGCCCTGGGTGCAATAGAATCCAAGGCAGGCTCCATGCTCAAGACCTCAAAAGAAGACTCAAAAAGCGGCAAATAAATTTCCTTGTTTCCCCCGTAAGGCGGTCCATCCAGATTGAATGGAATATCAAAAAGCAATCCTGCCAATCTGCCATCAGGTTGAAGCAGGGAAGCCATTTTAGCAACATAATCAGCTCT
>JBBKWX010000086.1:0-28170 GCA_037969175.1 Bacteroidia bacterium
CCAATCCGTTTCAAGGAAGTTTTCAATTCCAAATGGAATAACGAAAATGAATCCGTAAAAAAATACCCATTTGATGATGGTCACTGCGCGATATTGATGCATCAATGGTTTTACTAAAACCAAATAAAAACCATAGGACATCGCATTGAGAAAGATAAATATATCGCCCAGCAAAGAAGCCTCATGAATTGAATTTCCGGTGGCTGCTTTTGTAATAAGCCATGCAGCACCGGCCAGACCAAGCACTACGCCCATAGACTTGAGCGGAGTAATGCGTTCGCCTATCATGATGGATGCAAGGATCAAAACCAGGATCGGGTTTACGGTCATGATCAAAGAGGCATGAATGGGTGTGGTTAGATTTAATCCCTCAAAAAACAGCAATTGATTGGTTGCAACACCCATGATCCCGCATAAGATCAATCGGAAGTGAACTTTCCGGGGAAGCGGTTCGGGTTTGAAGAAAAAATACGTGATCTGAAAAGCAATAAGTGCAAATGCAACCCGAAGGAAAATGAAACCGGAAGGCTGCATATATGTGGGCATAACCAGCTTGGCAATGGCATAGTTTGCTCCATAAATGAGGTTGGCAATAAGGACAGCTATATGCGCCTTGAAGTCAGAGATGCCCTTCATACATCAGAATGATTTCATCATCTGAGCTATGACCGACTTGGAATTCCCGATGAAGATCTTATCATTTATGATGAATACGGGTCTTTTCAGAAATGTATATTCTTCGAGGATATATCTTCGATAATCTTTTTCTGTAAGTTTCATCTCATTCAAACCCATAGCTCTATATTTTAAAGCCACTCTGCTAAATAGAGACTCATATGAACCTGACAATGAAAACATTTGATCCAGTTCCTCTGCTGTTATAGCTTCCGATTTGATCTCTCTTTTTTTGAAAGAATCGATTCCCGGAACAGCATCCATAATTCGTTTACAGGTAGAGCAGGTACCGAGATAGAAAACAGTTTTCATAGACTTGATTTACAGGCAAAGTTAACAGAATCTCTACGCTTGGTCTTTATCCTTTTAATATAGCGGATACAGATTCTTCTATTTTTCGTTTCTTTGTGTCCCCATTAACAAAATCAGATGTTTGAAACGCATGCATACGAAATAAAACTACCTCAGTTTGAAGGTCCATTCGACCTGCTGTTGTTTTTTATTGAGCGTGATGAGCTGGAGATACAAGATATTCCGATTGCCAAGATCACCAATGATTTCCTGGATTACATCCATTCCATGAAATTGCTGAATATTGAGCTTGCGAGCGAGTTTATTCTTGTAGCAGCTACGTTGATGCGTATTAAGGCCAAAATGCTATTACCGCGTTTTGAAATTGATGAAGAAGGAAACGAGATAGATCCCCGAGCCGACCTTATCGAACAGTTGATCGCATACAAGAAATACAAGGCTGCTTCTGAAGATCTGAAAAAGATGGAAGAAGACAGGTTGCTTCGGGAAACCCGTAAGAACATTACGAAAGAACATGAAGAAGCGAGTCGCAGTTCAACTTTCGCAGATGAATTGAACCAGCTTACTTTGTTCAAATTACTCAGTACTTTTGAAAAGATTCTGAAACGCTTTGATGATGAACAAAATAAACCCGTCCATACTGTAATTCAGTATGCATATACCCTTCCCGGACAAAAAGAATTTTTAATGGGAGCTATTCTGGACAAGGGTCAGGTTTCTTTTGCGAATATCCTCGAACAATGCATAGACCGCTATCATGTTATATTCACATTCCTGGCGATACTAGAATTGTTACAGGAACAAATGATGAGTGTAGTGATAGGAGAAGGATTTAATAATTTTTGGTTAACGCAGCACCAGCCACTGGAAAATGCAACTGAAGCCTGAGGAAATATTAAAAGCATTCAGACCCGGCCGTATCATATGGCCTATTCTGATAGGTTTAATAGTTGCTTCTTACCTTCTACTCCGAAATTTCAATGCTGAAGCATTCAGGCAGGTAGATTGGTCTTTTCATCTTGTCTTTTGGATATTTTTAGCCATCGTGATGATGGTCATTCGGGACCTTGCTTATATGTACAGGATCAGGGTACTTACAGACAATCATCTTGGCTGGGGACAAAGTTTCAATGTGATCATGCTCTGGGAATTTGCATCCGCTATTACTCCTTCCATAGTTGGTGGCACCGCATTCGCTTTATTATTACTCCATAAAGAAAAAATTTCTGCAGGGAGAAGTACGGCCATCGTGTTGGTATCCACTTTTTTGGATGAGATCTTTTTTGTGATCCTGGTTCCACTCCTTTATTTCACAGTAGGGCATCATGCTTTATTTAATCCTTTGAATGCCGAAGCCTTAAAAAGTTTCACCCATGGCAATGGGATGTTTTATTTCTTCAGCATTGGATATGTAATAATCTTCGTTTATACAGTATTTCTAGCCTATGGTATATTTATTAACCCGCGTGGATTAAAGTGGTTATTGATAAAATTGTTCTCACTTCCTTACTTACGTAAATGGAGAAATGAGGCAAGTGAAGCGGGGAATGATCTGGTAACGGCAAGTCTGGAATTAAGAAATGTAGGAAAAGCATACTGGTTAAAATCTTTTGGAGCTACATGTGTTAGCTGGACAGCAAGATATCTTGTTGTCAATTGTCTGATTTTGGCATTTTTTGCCGGCGGTGATCAATTTTTGATCTATGCAAGACAACTTGTAATGTGGATCATCATGCTGATCAGTCCAACTCCGGGCAGTAGTGGAATTGCCGAGCTTGTCTTTTCAAGCTTCCTTTCCGACTTTATTCCACAAGGACTAAGCTCAACTCTTGGATTGTTATGGAGATTGATATCCTATTATCCTTACCTTTTCATCGGAGCCATCATTTTGCCACGTTGGATCAGGAAAAAGTTTTTGAATACCCGCAATGATGGAGCATTATAGTATAAGGTCAAGAAACTAATATCCAATATTTAATTTGGAAAATCTTAAACATCATAATTATTCTAACTTTGCCTTTAAAGTAAATTATAATGAAATTCGGTACCAAAGCAATCCATGCTGGTCAGCATGCAGACCCTACTACAGGGGCCATTATGACTCCAATATATCAAACATCCACTTATGTTCAGGAGAGTCCCGGAACAAATAAGGGATATGCCTATGCAAGGGGGAAAAACCCTACGCGTGATGCATTACAAGGGAATATTGCTGCATTGGAAAATGCAAAGCATGCTTTGTGTTTCTCGAGTGGAATGGGCGCTTGTGATGCTGCCATTAAGCTATTGCTACCGGGTGATGAAGTTTTAGCCACCAACGATATTTATGGAGGTAGTTATCGCATGTTTACCAAAGTGTTTGAGCCCATGGGTATCAAATTTCGTTTCATAGATATGTATGAGGCGAGTACGATTGAAGAACATATCACTGAAAATACAAAGATGCTTTGGGTTGAGACTCCAACAAATCCAATGTTGAAGATCATTGATATCAAAGCCTGTGCTGCAATTTCCAAAAAGAACAATCTGATCCTGGTAGTTGATAATACGTTCGCTTCTCCTTATTTGCAAAATCCATTGGATATGGGTGCTGATATTGTGATGCATTCAGTGACCAAATATCTTGGAGGACACTCGGATGTTATCATGGGAGCCTTGTGTATGAATAATGATGCATTGCACGACAGGCTGGCTTTCATATTAAATAGCTGTGGTGCAAACCCGGGACCGATGGATTGTTTTCTGGTAATGCGTGGTATAAAGACCTTGCATGTTCGCATGGACAGGCATTGTTTGAATGGTAGAGCTGTAGCCGAATACCTCAGAAATCATCCAAGAGTTGATAAAGTATACTGGCCGGGATTTGCGGATCATCCAAATCATGATATCGCCAAAAAACAAATGCGTGATTTTGGAGGAATGATGTCATTCAGTTTGAAGGGTGATAATAGAGATGAAGCCTTCAATATTGCATCTGCCGTTCGTGTATTTTCATTAGCAGAATCACTGGGTGGAGTAGAATCATTGCTAAGCCATCCGGCTTCAATGACTCATGCATCCATTCCAAAAGAAGAAAGAGAAAAATCCGGTTTGAAAGAAAGTTTATTAAGACTGAGTGTTGGAATAGAAGACATTGAAGATCTTATAGCTGATCTGGATCAAGCCCTTAGCAAATAATTTTATGGCAGAGAATAGATTTGCCGTTATCGGCCTCGGACAATTTGGTAATGCCATAGCCCGTACACTTTCAGAGCGTGGTGCAGAAGTACTTGCTATTGATACGGATATGGACCGGGTCGAAAACATCAAGGACGATGTTGCCTATGCAGTAGCACTGGATGCCACTGATATCAAAGCATTGAAAGCACAGAACATCCAGGATATGGATGCTGTTCTGGTAGCCATCGGTAAGGATTTTGAATCGTTGCTACTCACTACGGTCCTATTAATGGACATGAATGTAAAGCGAGTGATAGCGCGGGCCAATGGAAAACAACAGCGTACTATTCTGGAAAAGATAGGTGTTCAGGAGATCCTGTCGCCTGAGGTGGAAGTTGGTTTGGCTGTAGCTGAACGATTATTGAATCCGAATATCGTAAATTCCCTCTTGCTTCCTGATGATTACGAGATCGTTGAGATAAAAACGCCAAGAGCTATTGCAAACAGAACAATTGGAGATATTGGATTGAGGAATAAATACAATCTCAATCTGATCACCTTAAAAAGAGAATTTGAAGTGACCAAGAAAGGTGAGACCATCATCGAAGAACATATCCTTGGAGTACCCAACTCAGATACGCTTCTATATGAAACAGATACAATTATTGTATTTGGCACAGCGCATGATATTCAACGTTTTATAGAGATCAACAAATAAAACAGTATTTGTCATAATACCATCAAGAAATCAATATTATAGCTTAATGTTGATTGTCTTTTTGTTTAAAATTCGTTAATTCGCTATCTTTAAAATTGAATTTACTTTGCTAAATGCAAGTACTTTTTGACTAAAAACGATTAATCAGAACTTAAATAGATGAAATTAACTTTACGATCAATGTTCGCGGCTGGATCATTCTTGCTGTTAGGAATATTACAGACCAATGCTCAACAAACCTCAAAACAATTTGAACCTTGTATTGCTGAGATCATGTTTCAGGAGGAAGCTGCTAAGAATCCTCAGATGCTGATCGATCGTGAACAACAAGAAGTAGCGATAGCTGCTTATATTGCAGCTCATCCGGAGTATAGAATTTCAGCTGTTCCTAAAGTAATCCCGGTTGTTTTCCATGTAATTCATGCCGGAGGCACTGAGAATATCAGCAAAGCTCAAATATTGAGTCAGATGGTTTCTTTGAACAATGATATGCGCAGATTGAATGCGGACACGGTTAATACCCCTGCTCCTTTCAAGCCCCTCGGAGCTGATACAAACATTGAATTTAGACTTGCTACCAAAGATCCAAATGGCAATTGCACGGATGGTATAAAAAGAGTATTCTCTCCACTTACAGCTAATGCCAGAAACAATGTAAAAGCACTTTCTTATTGGCCTTCTGATAAATACCTAAACATTTGGGTTGTGCAGAGCATAGAAAATGTAAATGGAACTCCGGGAACTGTAATCGGATTCGCTCAATTCCCGGGCACTACTGCCAACCCACTTACGGATGGCGTAGTATTGGCATCAACATATACAGGAACCATTGGTACTTCTGTTGGAAATAACAACGCAGGTAGGACAGCAACACATGAAGTAGGTCACTGGTTGAATCTTCGTCATATCTGGGGTGATGCTTCTTGTGGAGATGACCAGGTAAATGATACACCACAACAAGCCGGTGCAAATCAAAGTAACTGCCCTGCTTTTCCTAAAGTTTCTGCCTGCCCATTAAATGGTGCTTATGGTGATATGTTCACCAATTATATGGACTATACCAGAGGCACATGTCAAAATATGTTTTCTATTGGTCAGGGTCAGCGCATCGACGCTGCTTTAAACAGCCCAACCAGCGGCAGAAGTAATTTATGGTCGGCATCAAACAGATTGGCTACCGGAACACAAGACGGGGCGCCGGTCGCAAACTGTTTAATGGTACCAGATTTCTATTCAAACTTTGATGGTGTTTGTCAGGGAGGAAGTATCACTTTTACAGATGGAAGTTTTAATGGCGATGCCACAGCTTGGAGCTGGACATTCCCCGGTGGAACTCCTTCTTCATCTAATGCGCAAAATCCGGTAGTGGTTTATTCAACTCCGGGAACATATGATGTTACACTTTCTGTTACAAGTGCAGGTGGAACGGCCGCATTGACAAAAAACAATTTTGTAAAGATCGATGCTACCAATGGTGCATTTGGAGCTCCATTCACACAAGGATTTGAAACTATAAGTGTCCCTAATAATGATTGGTCTGCCACAAACGAAGGTGGCAATGGATGGGAAGTAACCAATGCAGCTAAATATTCAGGCACATATTCAGTACGTATCAATAATTTTGGAGGCAATACTCAAAACTCTAAAGATGTATTGTATACACCAAGTGTGAATTTGTCTAATGTATCAGCCACCATGCTGAAATTCAAAATGGCATTTGCAGTGAGAAGTACTGTAAGTACTGATAAATTGAGTGTATGGGCAACTACAACGTGTGGACAATTCTGGGCTCAACGTTATGCTGTAACTGGTACTGCACTTTCAACGGGTGGTTTGGTTACTTCTAATTTTGTACCGACAAGCACTGTTGATTGGAGAGAGGAAACGATCAATTTAGCTTCTACATCATATAGCGGAAAACCAAATGTGGCATTCAAATTTGAATATACTCATGACACTGGTAACAACATTTATATTGATGATATAAATATTGATGGAATAGTTGGAATCGAAGACGGAGAAAATTATGTTCATAATCTTTCATTATTTCCAAATCCATCAGCTACGATCTCTACACTTGAATTTTCATTGATCAACTCTGCACATGTGGTTGTAAAACTTTATGATTTGCTGGGTCGTGAACTTAGCACTATTGCAGATACCGAACTTGAAGCAGGCGATTATCAAAAAGAGATCGTTCGCCCTGAATCTGCAGGTGTTTATTTTGTTAAGGTGTTCATTAATGGCGCACCGATCGTTCGCAAGTTAATCGTAAACTAAAAATAAAAATGTATTAAGCGGCACTTCTTTTAGAAGTGCCGCTTTTAAATTATTAAATATCAAAAATGAAAAAATCATTATTATTTATTCTGTTTTCAACATTCATTAGCAGTGGAATAATTGCACAGAATGATGCACATCGTAAATGTGATACCCGTGATCCAACTGAAGCAGAATTGGCAGCTGACCCTGCTACTGCACAGCGTATTGCTGAGCTTGAAGCTTATACTCAGGAATTCATCGCAAACAATAAGCAAGTTGCTCGTCGTAGTGGTACAATTTCGTTTGTGATTCCGATCGTATTTCATGTGATCTATAATAATCCATCAAACAATATTACAAAGGCTCAATGTCTGGATGCATTGAGAATGATAAATGAAGATTTTCAAAAAAGAAATGCGGATACTACTTCAATAGTTGCTGCTTTCAAAGGTGTAGCAGGTGATGCTGAAATTGAATTTCGTATGGCTAAATTGGATCCTAATGGAAATTGTACAGAAGGTATCACACGTACATATTCTGAACTTACATTAACCGCCGGTGAAAATGTAAAAGATCTGGTTAGATGGCCAAGAGATAAATATCTAAATGTTTGGATAGTACAAAGTATTGCAAGCGGTGCAGGTGGGTACGCATATCTGCCGGGCAGCGCAAGTGTTCAAGGCGACGGTATTGTGATACGTCACCAACAATTCGGACAAGCAGGAACCGGTTCAACCCGTTCTTTGACGCATGAGATCGGACATTGGGCAAATTTGAAACATTGCTGGGGTGGAACAAATACACCGGGAGTTTCAACAAACTGTAGTGATGATGATCTGGTTTTTGATACACCAAATACAGTTGGAAATACTTCTTGTAATCTGACTGCAACCAGTTGTGGTTCCCTGGATAATGTTCAGAATTTTATGGAATATTCTTTTTGTGACAGAATGTTCACAGATGGACAAAAGCTTAGGATGCATGCAGCTTTGAGTTCTCCCACTGCTGACAGAAATAATCTATCATCTCCTGCAAATTTAATTGCTACCGGTACCAATGATGGTTATTCTGCCAACCCTTGTGTTCCGATTGCAAACTTTAATTCAAGCGCCTTTATGGTATGCGCAGGAAGTCAGGTCAACTTTACAGATATCAGCTACAACGGAGATGCAAGTTCATGGTTGTGGGATTTTCCGGGAGGAACACCTAGTACTTCTGTAGATAAAAATCCGGTGATCGTTTATAATACACCGGGTGTGTATACAGTTACAATGACAGCGATCAATGCAGGTGGACAAGATTCAGAAGTGAAACAAAATCTCATCACCGTTAGTCCTGCAAATGCAAGTTTAAATGTTCCACTTGCAGAGGGGTTTGAAACACTCACTTTCCCGGGTAATAACTGGTTGATGCAAAATGATGGCGGAAATTTATGGGCAATAAGTAATTCTGCAGCTTATAGCGGAAGTAAATCGATGCGGTTGTTAAACTTTAGCGGCAATACTTCAGGTAACGTTGATGCTTTCATTATCCCGGGTATCGACTTGAGTAATGTTACAGGTACGAATTTGACCTTCAAACTTGCACATGCTGTAAGATCAACTACCGGTACGGATGGACTGAGAGTTTATGTATCATCTGATTGTGGTAAGATCTGGAGTTTGCGTTTTGCTAAAACGGGCACTGCTCTCTCAACAGGCGGCCTGGTATCATCAAATTTTGTTCCTGCCGGGACTCCTGACTGGAGAGATGAAACAGTATCACTTGCCAGCACAAGTATCTCTACCAAGCCTAATGTGATGATCAAGTTTGAATACACATATGACAATGGTAACAATATTTACATTGATGATATTAATATTAACGGAGTTGTCGGTATTCATGATCAGGATGCCTATGATCTCAATCTGAATGTTTATCCTAATCCGGGTTCTGATCATACTATTGTTAACTTCCATCTTGACAATGCACAAGAAATTTTAGTATCTTTAAAAGACATGCTTGGAAGAGAAGTGAATCTTGTCTCCAGTGAAAAACTTGATGCAGGTGATCATCAATTCAGAGTAGATGCACCAGAAGTTTCTGGTATATACTATTTGGTAATCAAATTGAATGATAAATTAATTACCCGTAAATTGGTATTCGCGAACCAATAATAAATGAAACTAATTTAAAAATATCGGCAGCGAAACCTTGGTATCGCTGCCGTTTTGTTTATTTAAAAATCACATCATGAAAAATTTATTTTTACTTATTCTATTTTCTGGGTTATTCGTTTTGAGTATTTCAGCTCAATCAAACGACATTCGTAAATGTGGGACTGTAGAGCCAACTCCAGAAGAATTAAAAGCTGATCCGGAGATGGCGAAACGCATTGCAGATCTGGAAGCATACACTGCAGAATTTGTAAAAAATTACAATTACGAACGAAGAAGCGGGAATATTTCTTTTGTTATCCCTGTTGTTTTTCATGTGATCTATAATTCTCAAACAAACAATATTTCAAAGGCGCAATGTTTAGGTGCATTGAATACTTTGAATGAAGATTTTCAAAAAAGAAATGCAGATACTTCATCTATCGTTGCTGCTTTCAAAAATGTTGCGGGGGATTCTGAAGTTGAATTCCGTCTGGCTAAACTTGATCCAAGTGGGAATTGTACAGAAGGTATAACCCGTACTTTTTCTAATTTGACGTTGAGTGCTGATGATAATGTGAAAGATCTGATCAGATGGCCCAGAGATAAATATCTAAATATCTGGATCGTTCAAAATATAGCGGGTGGCGGTGTAGCAGGTTATTCCCAACTTCCCGGCAGTGCCAGCTGGCAAGCAGATGGAGTAGTAATTTTGAATTCCTATTTTGGTCCCAATATTCGCACCCTGACCCATGAAGTTGGTCATTGGTCAAATCTCAAACATTGCTGGGGAGGAACGAACAATCCCGGTATTGCTACAAATTGTAATGATGATGATCTGGTATTAGATACCCCAAATACCATTGGAAATACCGGATGTAACCTGAATGCAATCAGTTGTGGTTCGCTTGACAATGTGCAAAATTATATGGAATATGCTTTTTGTGACAGAATGTTCACCATAGGACAGGGAGCTAGAATGCACGCAGCACTAAGTGCTCCAACGGCTGACCGAAACAACTTATCTACAAATGCCAATTTAATTGCCACTGGAACCAATGATGGATATAATGCAAATCCATGTATGCCCTTTGCTGATTTTTCTTCAAACGCAACTATGGTTTGTGCAGGAACCCAAGTCAATTTTACAGATATCACCTGGAATGGCGATGCCAGTTCATGGGCTTGGGATTTCCCGGGTGGGACTCCCTCTACTTCCACTGTTCAAAATCCGGTTATAGTTTATAATACTCCGGGTATATATACTGTTAGCATGACAGCAATAAATGCTGCCGGACAGGACACAAAAGTTAGATCCAACCTAATCACAGTAAGCCCTGCAACTGCAAGTTTAAATGTTCCTTTTGCTGAAGGTTTTGAAAGCTTAACCTTTCCCGGAAATAATTGGTTGCTACAAAACAGTGGCGGTAACGCATGGGCAATTGGGAACTCAGTTGCCTACAGTGGAAGCAAATCTATACGTTTATTAAATTTTAATGGAAATAGTGCTGGCAGTGTTGATGCTTTCATCATTCCGGGAATTGATCTTAGTAATGTGACAGGAACTAACCTGAACTTCAAACTTTCACATGCTGTAAAATCTACTACAGGAACAGACGGTTTGAGAATTTATGCATCCAGCGACTGTGGCAAGATATGGAGTTTGCGATTCGCAAAAACCGGAACAGCACTTGCTACAGGAGGACTTGTTTCTACTAACTATATACCTTCAGGCACGCCCGACTGGAGAGATGAGAATACATCTCTTGCAAGTACGAGTATCTCAACCAAACCCAACGTGATGATCAAGTTTGAATACACCTATGACAATGGGAATAATATATATATTGATGATATAAATATTAGTGGGATCGTTGGTATCAATGACCAGCAAATAATTGATCTTAATCTAAATCTATATCCAAATCCTAGTACCGGTAATTCTTACATCGATTTTCATTTAGACCATGCACAAAAAGTTGAAGTGCTATTGAAAGATGTACTTGGAAGAACTGTGAATTTTACAAATAGTGAGATTCTGGATGCAGGTGATCATCAGATACGAATTGATACACCTCTTACTGAAGGAATCTATTTTGTGATTCTTAAAATGGATGAACAATTAATTACTCGTAAATTAGTGTTCTCAAAACAATAAGAATTGAATATAAAAACCTTTTTGACCGTTGTTTTACTTTCTTGTATCACAGCTGTCACCGTTGTAGCTCAGTCTTCAGATCACTGCCTTACAGAAGAAATTTATCAACGACAATTAGGATCTAACCCTGCTTTGAAAGAATTGCGTGACGCAGCTTTCAAACTTGCCATGCGTATGAAGGATGATCCTTCAGAGCAAGGTAATGCTGTAAAATATATCCCACTGGTTTTTCATATCATGCATGAAGGAAAAGGAGAGAATATTTCCAAAGCACAGATCCTGGATCAGGTAAGAATATTGAATGAAGATTTTAGAAGACTTAATGCAGATACAGTAAATACACCTGGTCCTTTCAAGCCACTGGGTTCTGATACACAAATTGAATTCCGACTTGCACAAATTGATCCGAACGGAAATTGCACGGATGGGATTGTGCGTGTTTTTACACCCTTAACTAATGGCGCAGATGATGCGGTAAAAGCCCTTTCTTATTGGGATGCAGATAAGTATTTAAATTTCTGGGTAGTAAAGACAATTTACAATTTCACAGGAAGTGGAGGAACCATCATAGGCTATGCCTACTATCCCGGTACTGCACCAAACGGAGCTGATGGTGTGATCATACGTTCAGATCATATCGGGAGTATAGGGACTGCTGTGGGAGCCAATGACAATGGCAGAGTTTCAGCGCATGAAATTGGTCACTATTTAGATCTTGCTCATGTATGGGGAGATAGTTTTTGCGGGGATGATTTTGTAGCTGATACACCTACCTCAGCCGGACCAAATTATGGATGTGCAATATTTCCACGTATCACTTGCAGCAACGGACCTGATGGGGATATGTTCAGTAATTACATGGATTATTCAAATGGTAGTTGCCAAAACATATTTACGCATGGACAAAAATCCAGGATGGATGCAACATTTTTGATCTACAGGGATAATCTGATATCTCCTTCTAATCACATATCAACCGGGATATTTAATTTGCCTTCAGCCTGTACCATGGTACCTGAGTTTTACGCCAATGTGACCAGCATTTGTGCAGGTGGTACAATTGATTTTTCCGATGCTTCATGGAACGGTACAGCAACGGTCAGAAACTGGAGTTTCCCGGGTGGTAATCCTTCATCATCAACAGCACAAAATCCAATCATAACCTACCCTACTCCGGGCCTATATGATGTTATATTAAATGTTGGTAATGCAGCCGGAAATGTATCATCCACCAGATCCGGATATATTACGGTGTTGGCTAGCAGCGGAGATGTTAACACATCCTATTACGAAAGTTTTGAGAACACGGGAATACCAACCGGGTTTGAAGTGATCAATGAAGGCGGAGCCGGTTTTGAAAGTACAGTGGGAGCTGCTGCAACAGGAGTTTCTTCATTCAAAGTAGATAATTTCACATTCAATATGTCAGGAACACGTGATATCTTTTATACACCTACTTTTGATTTCAGTCAGATCCTTCAACCACAAATAACATTTAAAGTTGCGCATGCCGGAGTTACTGGAAGCTCAACAGATAATCTACGTGTATCGGTTTCACCGGATTGTGGAGAATCCTGGTCAATACGCTATAATAAAACAGGTTCCGCATTGAATACAGCTCCTCCTACCAACAGTCCATTTGTACCTATTGCCACTGAATGGAGAACGGAAAATGTGATCTTACCTACAAGTTTATTCTTTGCCAATAAACCCAATGTGCGGTTCAGGTTTGAATATTCTTATGTTGACGGGAATAATTTATACATCGATGATATTAATATTATTGGCCTGACAGGAATTGAAAATAATTTTAGATCTGCGGGAATAATTTATCCAAACCCCGGGAATGGAAAAGGAGTTTTGAAATTAAATACTGCATTGAAATCGGATTCAAAAATTAATGTATTTAATTCTTTAGGTGAAGTCGTTTTCAAAAGCAATGTATTTCCAAAAGGAATTTCGGAGATCCCTTTAGATCTGAATCTTGCTCCGGGCATGTATTACATTCGTATTTTAAATAAGGATTACAGCACACCAATTAAATTAATTATCAAAAATGACTGAGGAAAAGAAAGAGAAAAAATTATTTTCTATTGAGATTGAGGTAATACTTTATGCGCCGCCTGAAATCGTTTTTGAATCTATGACGGATGAAAAAATCATGCAGGAATGGATAGAGGGTGCATGTATTTTCCAACCTGTGATAAATGGAAAAGTTAGTCTTTTTGATGGATGGGTAAATGGAGAAGTATTGGAATTTGATCCGGGTTTGAGTTTGGCTTATACATGGAAACCGAATACATGGACCAAGAATACAGAAGCATCGATAGTCCAAATGGATTTTGAAGAGAACGAAGCAGGAACCAAACTGATCCTGTCACACAGAGGTTTTCCAAATGAAAAAGAAGCTGCGGATCATAGAGAAGGTTGGTTCAACTATTTCATAGATCCATTAAATGATTATTACATTGACAAACTCTAAAAAAAAAATGATCCCTCCGGTAACCAACCTGAGGGATCTATTTTTATTGAACCATGAAAATTTATCTTGCTTTGGGATCTCTACCATTTGAATGGTAGTAATTCATGCGGTAGGTAAGAGCTAAGTTTACTCCTACGGCCGCTCTTGTTGTAGGTTGATAACCTGCAAATCCCTGACTTTTCTGTGTAATATCTATCAAACCATAAATGCACTTGACACCGGAAGTAATAAATAATCCTTTAGTAACCGGAAAATCAAGACCAAATCCTAAGACAGCACTGAGATCATAATTTTCTAGTGATTCTTTGATATTGGTAGATCCGGATGCTCCGACTTCACTGTTATCTGAATAGCTCTGTTTTGCTGAAAGCAATGTGCTATATTGGCCACCTACTTCAAGGAAAGTACCACCCATATCCTGAGCATATCTGAATAAGAATGGAATATCAACATAAGAAAGGTTAACAGTGCTTTCGTATGCATGTGTTTCATCCCCAACTAAAACTTTTCCCTTATATTTTTGATTGTGTCCTGTATACAATACATCTACACAAATCCCATACATCTTATCTGAATAATAATTATCGGGAATAATATAAAATATCCCGCCTGCTCCTACTGTTTGTCCAATACTAAACTGAAGATCATCTTTTAAATTCTTGTTCAATAACCAGTTTGAAGCAGGTCCACCTTTAACCGTTAAAGCCAAGGTTTGTGCTGATACTGATGCAGTCTGCAAGATCAGGATTGAAATTAGAACGATAAAAAACTTGTATCGATTTGTCATGATATCTTTTTCTGATAAAGCCCCTAAACGTGCTTCATTCAAAAAAAGTTCCATTATTTTCCAGAAAAAAATATTAATGTGCTTGCAACCAATTGTCTCCGGTCCCTATTCCAACTTCAACGGGTACCTTTAATGGAATGGCATTTTTCATCTTATCCTCTACCAGAATTTTTAATTCATCCAGTTCTGATCTGTGTGCATCGAAAACCAATTCATCATGAACCTGTAAAAGCATTTTTGATTTCATATTCTTCTTTTGCATTTCATTATGGATTGATATCATCGCTATTTTGATCATATCTGCAGCACTACCCTGAATAGGAGCATTGATGGCATTTCTCTCTGCAAAACCTCTGACAACTGCATTTCCGGAATTTATATCACGCAAATATCTTCTCCTGCCAAGAATAGTTTCTACATAGCCCATCTCTTTTGCTTTGGCCACACTTTCATCCATATAACTTTTTACTCCCGGATACTTTATAAAGTATTGCTCAATAATATCTGCAGCTTCTCTGCGTGGAATATTCAATCTCTCTGAAAGACCAAAAGCAGAAATACCGTATATGATCCCGAAGTTTACCATTTTAGCATTCCTCCTCATATCCGAATTTACATCTTTCAGATCTACACCATATACTTTTGCAGCAGTGGCGGCATGAATATCATGTCCCTTGCTAAACGCTTCCTGCATACCTTCGTCACCACTCAGGTCGGCAATTATCCGCAATTCGATCTGACTGTAATCGGCAGCCAGCAAGACAAATTCTTCATTTCTGGGAACAAATGCTTTTCTGATCTCTCTGCCACGTTCTGTACGTACCGGAATATTCTGCAAATTCGGGTTGTCCGAGCTCAATCTTCCGGTAACAGCCACAACCTGATTATAACTTGTATGCAGACGGCCTGTTCGGGGATTTACCAAGGTCGGAAGTGTGTCGACATAGGTATTCTTCAATTTTTGTATTTCTCTGTATTCAAGAATCTTTTTTACAATAACATGTTTATCCTCCAACTTCGACAAGATCTCCTCTCCAGTAGCATACTGGCCTGTCTTGGTTTTCTTTGGCTTATCAACAATATTTAATTTTTCGAATAATACTTCTCCCACTTGTTTTGGAGATGCGATATTAAATTCCATTCCTGCCAGATCGTAGATCTCCAAAATGATCTTAGCTACATCTTTTTCCAATTCAAGTGAAAGTTCCTTCAATGCAGATTTATCAAGTCTGATACCCTCTGCTTCCATAGAAGCAAGTACAGGAATCAAAGGAGTCTCAACTTCATTGAACAATTTCAATGTATTCGTTTCATCCAGCATTGGAAGGAAAACCTCTTTGAGACGTATAGTAACATCAGCATCTTCCGCAGCATAATCAGAAATTATTGCTTCATCTACTTCGCGCATGCTGAGTTGTCCTTTGCCCCGTTTTCCGATCAATGTTTCAATACTTACAGGCGAATAATGTAAATAGGTTTCTGCAAGTACATTCATATTATGACGCATGTCGGGCTGGATTAGAAAATGTGCAACCATCGTATCAAACAAAGGTCCTTTCACTTCTATATCATACCATTTCAAAACATTCATATCATACTTGATATTCTGTCCAATTTTGAGTGTCTTTTCATTCTCAAAAATATCTTTGAATTCAGCAATGATCTTATGCGCCTCATTATAATTATCCGGCAAGGGAATGTAATACGCTTCGAAAGGTTTAATAGAAAATGATAAACCAACGATCTCCACATTATTTGCATCCAGCCCGGTTGTTTCTGTATCAAAACAGATTTCCTTGGATTTACTCAAGATAGCGTGAAGTGATTTCCTGCCGGCAGCATCGTTTAAAAAATGGTAGGTATGCTCTGTATCCTGGATCGTTTTTATTTCCTGGAAAACTTTCTCTTCAGCATCCTCTTCAACTGCTATTTTTGTTGGTGTCGATGTTTTTGAATCTGTATTCTCTCCTCCAAAAAGATCTTCTCCCAAAACAATACTTGCAGCTCTTCTAAATTCCAATTCTGCAAATAATTCGCGAAGTGCATCCTGATCAGGTTCTTCCATGATCAGTTTATCTTCTTCAAATTCTATTGGAACATCTAATATTATCGTTGCAAGTTTTTTAGAAAGTAAAGCTTGTTCTATATTATTTTCAACTTTTTCTTTCAATTTTCCTTTCAGTCCTGAAGTGTTCTGTACTAAATTTTCAACACTGCCGTAATCTTTTATAAGTTGAATAGCTGTCTTTTCGCCTACTCCGGGAATACCTGGGATATTATCTACCTTATCTCCCATCAAACCTAAGATATCAATAACCTGCTCTGGTGCTTTGATCTCAAATTTTGCACAAATTTCTTTCACACCGAGTATTTCAACACCATTCCCATGACTTGCCGGTTTGTACATGAAAATATTTTTGGAAACCAATTGCCCATAGTCTTTATCAGGTGTCATCATGAAAGTTTGATAACCTACTTTTTCAGCTTTCTTGGCAAGTGTTCCAATCACATCATCGGCTTCATACCCATGAGCAAAAAGAATCGGGATCTTATATGCTTCAATTAGTTGTTTGATGTAGGGAATTGATTTTCGCAGATCTTCCGGCATCTCTTCACGCTGTGCTTTGTAAGCCGGATATTCAATATGCCGAACGGTCGGTTCGGATGTATCAAAAACTACAGCAATATGTGTTGGTTTTTCTCTTTTTAACAGATCATTCAATGTATTTGTAAATCCAAATACAGCACTGGTATTCATTCCTTTGGAGTTGATCCTTGGGTTTTTGATGAATGCGAAATAGGCTCTGTATATGAGAGCAAAAGCATCTAAAAGAAAAAGTCTTTTGTCCTGATTATCCATAAATAAATATACTAAAATTATAAAAGAGAGTGGTGATCTGTCCTAAAAGTCTTACTCAGAATAGATCACATGTAAGAGTGTTTTTCCAACAGCATCCAGTATTTCAGGATCTATCTGAGACATATCATCCGTGTGTTTATGCCAATGAGGAAAAAAATTAGACTTTGTATTTGCATCATTATGTATGATATCAATTGTTGGTATACCTAATATTCCATTTACATAATAATGATCATCGATGATTGAAGGAGTTCGTTTATTGATAAATATATCACCATATCCCAATGCTTCAGCTGTTTTCCAAACTTTCTCAACTATACTTGGAGCATAATACATAGATCCTTCTTCCTTGGTAAACGTTGCACCTTTAGCTCCTACCATATCCAATAAAATACCATAGGCCGCAAAGTAGCCGGGCTTGTGCGGAGTCTTAGACCAATACTGGGATCCAAGACACCATGAATCTTTTGCTTCCTTAAAACCGCTGTCATCGGGTTGACCATGATCTTCAACATCAAAAAGCACTATATCGATCCCGATTTTTACCGGATTATTCGCCAAAATTCTGGCTATTTCCAATAAAACTCCTACTCCACTTCCACCGTCATTTGCACCGGGGATGGGTTTGTTTTGATCTTTATCATCCTGATCGGCTACAGGTCTTGTATCCCAATGTGCACAAAGTAATACTCTCCTTGCTACTGTCGGATTGAACGATGCGATTATGTTTGCGAGAGGAAGATCCTTACCATTGTATGCTCTTACGATACCTCTTTGAACCATTACTTCAGCACCAAAAGATTCCAGTTTTGAAACCAGGTAGGATTCACATTTTTTATGTGCATCCGTACCCGGAACTCTCGGACCAAAATCAACCTGAGCTTGAATAAATGCGTAGGCACTGTCTTTATTAAATTCAGGTACATTGATAGCAACAGTTTCAATAACTGCATCATCAGGTTCTGAATTTTTTTCCGGTCCGCATGAAATCAGAATTGTAACAAAAAAGAATGCAATAAAAAATATGTTAATTTTCAAATGACCAGGTTGTGCCTTCTTTCTCATCTTTCAAACTGATATTTATTTGTTTTAATTCATCTCTGATCTTGTCAGAAGTTGGAAAATCTTTTCTTACTCTGGCATCTGCTCTTAATGAAATAACTAATTGCATCAGTCCATCCATTACATCAGCATTACCTGAATCTTCAGGCAATAAACCCAAAATATCAAAAGTGTATTTATTAAATTCAGCAATCAATAATTCAAGATCCGGTTTTGAGATTTTCTCATGTCCGGCATGAACTGAATTGATGATCCTTACTGCTTCGAATAATCCGGCGATCAGAATGGGAGTATTAAAATCATCATTCATAGCTTCACTGAAAGTATCCACAAGAGCCGTAACATCTGAAGTCGAAACATCCGATGAACGTAATTTCCCCGTAAGTGCAGCTGCGCTCATCAATCGTTTTAGACCTTTCTCAGCAGCGATCAAAGCTTCATTGGAGAAATCAACTGTGCCTCTGTAATGTGCCTGAAGAATAAAGAAACGAATGGTCATTGGACCATAACTTTTTTCAAGCAATTTGTGAGATCCATCAAAAAATTGTTCGAGATCAATAAAGTTTCCAAGACTCTTTCCCATCTTCTGACCATTGATCGTGATCATATTATTATGGATCCAGTATTTAACCGGGGCGTGCGAATGTCCTGCTTTGCTTTGAGCGATCTCACATTCATGATGAGGAAATAAAAGATCCATTCCTCCACCATGAATATCAAAAGTTTCACCCAGATATTTTTTACTCATGGCTGAACATTCAATATGCCATCCGGGAAAACCATCACTCCATGGTGAAGGCCATCGCATGATATGTTCAGGATTTGCTTTCTTCCATAATGCAAAATCTGCCTGATCTCTTTTCTCAGTCTGACCTTCCAATTCTCTGCTACCTTGCCCCGACAAAAGATCTTCAAGTACACGACCTGAGAGTTCGCCATACGAATGGCTCTTTGCATATTTTGGAATATCAAAATAAACAGAACCATTGCTCTCGTATGCAAATCCATTATCGATGATCTTTTGGATCATCTCAATCTGTTCAATGATATGTCCTGAAGCGCGTGGTTCAATATTAGGTGGGTTGATATTTAGCGCACGCATTGCATCATGAAAACGATCTGTATAAAACTGTGCAATTTCCATTGGCTCCAGTTTTTCTGCTTTCGCTTTTTTCGCGATCTTATCTTCACCTTCATCCGCATCCGCAACAAGATGTCCTACGTCAGTAATATTTCTTACATACCTCACTTTGTAGCCAAGTTCTTTCAACCAGCGATTCACAACATCGAAAGTTATGTACGGACGAGCATGTCCTAAATGCGGATTCCCATAGACAGTGGGTCCGCACACATATAATCCAACAAATGGAGGATCAATAGGAATGAATTCTTCCTTTTCTCTGCTGAGCGTATTTGTAACGCGAAGTTTGCTATTCATAAAACATGCTATCTGTGAGTGTCTGCATTTTCCGAATTGGAAGTCTTTGCCTTTTCGATATTCTCCAGCATATCTTTTACCATAGCCGAAAGATCATATCTTGCATTCCATCCCCAATCTTTGCGGGCATCTGAATCATCAATACTTCTAGGCCATGAATCCGCAATAGCTTGTCTGCTATCCGGCTCATAAGCAATTTTGAAATCAGGGATATGCTTTCTTATTTCTGCAGCAATATCTTCAGGTGAAAAACTCATACCTGCAACATTGTAGCTGCTTCTGATTTTTACTTTATCCGGATCAGCGTGCATGAGATCTATAGTTGCACGCAATGCATCCGGCATATACATCATAGGAAGAACGGTGTCAGGGCCAAGAAAACTGGTATAGTTTCCGGTTTCAAGTGCCTGGTGAAAAATGTGCACCGCATAATCTGTGGTACCACCACCCGGTGACGATTTATGACCAATCAATCCAGGATATCTGATTCCTCTTACATCAACCCCATATCTGTTATAATAATATTCGCACCAGCGTTCTCCGGCTTGCTTTGAAATACCATACACAGTACTTGGCTCCATGATGGTACGCTGTGGTGTCATGTCGCGCGGAGTGGTGGGTCCAAAAACGGCTATTGAACTGGGCCAATACACTTTTTCGAGATGACCTTCACGTGCGAGTTCCAGCACATTAAACAATCCCTCCATATTTAATTTCCAAGCCGACCTTACCTTAGCCTCAGCAGTTGCTGATAATAAAGCTGCAAGCAAATAAACCTGAGTTGCTTTAAATTCTTTTACAATTCGAAACAGGTTTTCAGAATCCAATACATCCAATGCTTCAAATGGACCTTCATCCAACATGTCATTTACAGGAGCTTTAATATCTGTTGCCATTACTTCTGAGCTGCCATACATGGCCCTCAATTCAGCAACAAGTTCAGTTCCTATCTGCCCGCCGGCGCCTATAACTATAATTCTTTCTTTTTTCATAATATAATGGGTACACGCAAAAATACAATTTTAAGGTCGAAAGAAGCAGAGATATTCAATTTTGAGTGAAAGCAATTCTTAAGGCACAATTAAGCGGCAAAATCTTAAGTTTGTACCATCAATAAGATATGTTAGAAAAATATCGGAGTTCTATTCTCCCCATTTTCATTCTGCTCCTTATCACACTGTTGGCCTATTGGCCTATCAGCTTGTATACCGGCTCATTGCAATGGGATATGATAGATCAATATTTCCCCTGGAGGAAAGTAGTGGTAGATCAGATACGGGCCGGAACACTGCCATTTTGGAATCCATATCAATTCCTGGGCTATCCATTACATGCAGACCCTCAAAGTGGGGTTTGGTATCCTCCGGTTTGGATCATGAGTCTGTTTGGAGAATATGGCATGCCTTCGCTGCATATCGAAGTGTTATTCCATTTGTTCATGGCGGGTTTTGGAATGTACATCCTATTGAGAGGATTAGGTGTAAATATGTTGATTTCTATTGCGGGAGCAACTGCGTACATCTGCTCCGGTTTCTTTGCCGGAAATGCACAACATTTTACATGGATCATTGCAGGTACCTGGATTCCCTGGGTAGTCCATTATTTCAATAAACTTACATCAGAACTAAAATATAAAGATGCAATTCTTTGCGGAGTATTTTTTTCCTTATTGATAACAGGAGGCTACCCTGCATTTGCGATGGTCCTGATCTATTTTCTTGCAGGGATATTTTTATACAGAGCTTACAAAATACACAAGACAAAAACAGGTGGTTCAATTCAAAAACTTGTTCTTAATAGTGCCATCGCGGGAACAGTTTGTATAATTCTTTCCGCAGGAAGTTTAATATCTATTTGGGAGAGTCTTGAACATATTACCCGATCCTCTTCTGTGAGTAATGAAGCTATGGCTCTTGGTCCTTTCTCGCCCCAATGCATGGTAAGTTTTGGATTACCATTAAGTGTAACAAAAGACCCCGCCTATTTCGATACAGATACATCCATGAGTAATGGACATTTTGGATTAATCGTCCTATTATTATTACCATTGATGGTCATACAAAGATCAAACAAAAAATATCTCTGGATCTTATTCAGTGGTGTTTTAATGCTGATGGCTTCTTTCGGAGACTACACGCCCATAAGAGCCTGGCTGTATGATTTTGTTCCTCTGATGAACCTGTTCCGGTTTCCGTCTTTATTCAGATTGTTTTTCATATTAGCATTTATCATTTGTGCAGCTATCGTATTGAAAAATTGGGAAGAAGAAGCATTACCCAGTGGGATAAATTGGTGGCTGCCTCTACTTGGCACCGGCTTCCTGGTCTTGATGATCTCTTCATTCTTTGGTTCGGATCTCTACTTTTTGAATCCGGGAAATTTCAAAAGTTTTGGAGCATGGCTTAGGTTTATACCTTTAAGAGAATCGGTTATTTTACAAAGTTTTTTTCAATTATTATTGATCGTAGTTTTTATCATTCTTTCATTCAGAATTAAAATTGAAAATCGAAAAAAACTCTTTTCCTATTTCTGGATGGCTGAAAGTATTCTTGCATTAAATTTTGTTTTACCTGTCACAGTAACATCACTTACACCGCCTTCTGTCATTCAGTCTAAGGTCGATCAACAACCTGCCGGATATATCATTCCAGATACCAATCCCATGGTAGATCACAATGATATAAAAGGTAGTTACTTTCCATTCTGGAGAAATACGAATGTGTTTCATAAACAACCGGGATGGGATGGGTTCACTCCATTCTTTTTGAAAGACTACATTCTCTTTCTTGACTCCAAATTATTTGCTCCGGTAATGGATGGTCCCTTTGTTCAAATAGCAACAGGTATTGCAAATTATTCCGATACGCTGAAGGGAGTAAATAAAGGATACTTTTACACCACAGGATCAGAAAGAAAAACACTGGGCTCCGGATCCGTACAGGTAACTGAATTTAAACCCGGATATGTTAAACTAAAAACGTTGATGCAAGAAGCCGGAATTGTATATATCGTACAGAATCCATATCCGGGCTGGGTTTGCAAAGTAAATAGCAATGAAGCTAAATTGATTTCGGGCAACCTAACTTGTATGGGGGTAGTAGTAAATAAGGGCGAAAGTATTGTTGAATATATTTATGAAAACTCACTTGCAAAGACAGGATTTAGAATCAGTTTATTTAGTTGGATCTTACTTTTGCCTGTGCTTGGTTTTATATCGATAAAAAAAAATGATCAATGATCTTTGATCACTTTATCAACGCAAGCCCAAAGTTCTCCGGCCGTTTTATCCCAAGAAAATTTTTCCCGTTGTATCCTTCCCTTTTCAATCATTTTAGCTGATAGTCCGGGTTCAAAAGCAATACGTGCCATAGCAGCTGCTATCTCTTCAATATTATATGGATCAACAAGTAAGGCTGCTTCACCTCCAACTTCAGGCATAGACGTGATATTGGAAGTGATGACAGGAATATCGCAATACATGGCTTCCAGAATTGGTATCCCAAAACCTTCAAAAAAGGGAACATAGATCAACCCTGAGGATGCTGACATTGCTTCCCACATTTCCTGTTCCGGTAATCTCCCTGTAAATATGACCCTCTCTTCATCAGCAACATCGTCAAGTGCATCTTGCATCTCTTTAGTCCACCACTTTTTTTCACCAACAATCACGATCTTCCAATCATTATCCTGACGTTTCTGAAAACGATCAAAAGCAGAGATCATGTTTGCAATATTCTTTCGTTGATGGATCAATCCAACAAACATAAAGTAAGGTGAACCTCCACTGTATTTATTTCTTATTTTTTCTTTCTGTGCCTCTGCCATGGGCTGAAACACATCACTTGAGCCATTGTACACAACATCAATTTTGTTGCGGTCTATACCATAGGTCTTGCTGATATCATCAGCAGAAAATTTCGAAACCGTTGCAAGACGTTTAGCTTTCTTAGCAAACCGTGGAAAAAAATAATGATAATATTTCAGCGGGATCTTTTTCAGATGTTGAGGATGGTGTTCAAAATTCAGATCATGAATCACATCCACAGAAGGTACATTAGTGCTCAGTGACAGCCATCCATCGGTACTAAGAAAAAGATCCGCATTAACTTTTTTTAATGCTCTGGTAACAGACCATTCAAAAAATAGATACCAAAGAAACGGATGTCTTGCCTGAGGGAAAAGTACCATGGCTTTAACATTCGGAGCATAAATAAATTCTTCATCTACTTTTCTGTCGAACAAAAAGATGAACTCATGTTCCGGATGATCCCGGGTGATACGGATCAATGTTTCATGTGTAAAACGCCCGATGCCTTCAAGCTTTCCCTTGGTGAGCAGACGTGCGTTGACAGCAATTCTCATGATGTATTATTATTTGCCGTTTGGCTTAGCTATGAAACTCAAACCAAAATAAAAATACTCTTTCAGCAATGAGAACTTGACAGCTTTCTGTTCCCACGAAATTATTGAAGACTCAGCTCCCATACCAAAAAATGGAGGGGGTAATACCCGAATGTATTCAGTTTCTGAATCAATAACTTCGAAACCACCTTTTTTCAATTCACTTTTCCAAAGAGAAAGACCGCGGATGTTTTCATTCCCAAGAAGGATATTCTTCTTTAATTGTTCATCCCAAATTTCAATGATCCGTTTATTTCCTCTGCGCAAATAAAGTTTAAAATTCTGGATGATGTTATTTCCATTCTCTTCAACGATCAATAATTTACCTTCAGGTGAAAGCACTTTTTTGAAGATCGCTAAAGCATCCTGTAAGGGTTCGAGATGGTGTAATGTGTCTTGAATAAGAATGATGTCCTTTGAATTTTCAGGAGGATGGGTATCAAACATATTCTCGTATGAGAAGGATGCTTTGCTCACATCTCCAAACTTTTTCCAGTATTCGAGGCGGGCAGGGATTTCCTTGTAATAAAACTCAAGCGTAGATCCCTGGCTGGCGACTCCGTTCAATGAAAGAAAGATTCCTGTAGTGCCATACCCACAGCCACAATCCCAGATACGCTGATCGCCTGATCCGGCATGATCAAGAATGTACTGTAATCTCTGACAATAGTATACTTTACGAAAACGAGCTCTGGCATCCTTACCAACAAATCTGTAATATTTTTGCAGACCGGGGGTTTGCTCAACCTCTTTTACCAATAATTCGAAAAATTCTTCAACTTCCATGCTTTTCTTTCAGGATTGGCAAAAGTAGTAAATTCTGTTTCACTCAACCCCATTCTTCTTAGACAAGCATGAATTGATTAACTTCGCAATAAGGTCAATTGCAATAAATAGCCCTTTATTCTGTTATTTTCGGGAATATACTACTATGATACAAAGAATATTACTAACGCTGATGTTCGGTTTTTTCAGCTTTTCAATTTA
This sequence comes from Bacteroidia bacterium, assembly GCA_037969175.1. Lineage (GTDB taxonomy): Bacteria > Bacteroidota > Bacteroidia > AKYH767-A > JBBKVM01 > JBBKWX01. The sequence continues at coordinate 25,437 of JBBKWX010000086.1, forward strand.
CGCTCAGGATACGCCTATCGGAGGCTGGAGCGTACACTATGCATACAAAAACGGGAAGACAATATCCAAAGCCGGAGACAAGGTTTATGTTGCAGGTAATGGGGGTATGTTTAGCTATGACCAGCGGGATGGTTCCATGGAACGGATCTCAAAAGTCAGCGGACTTTCTGATGTTGACATATCTTTATTAAAATATGACAAGAATTCAAAAAGCCTACTTGTAGCATATAGTAATGCAAACATTGATCTGCTTTTCAATAACAGGATCATCAACATGCCCGAGTTACTTAAAGCCAATGTATTAGGTAATAAAAACATCAATAATGTGCGGTTTATTGGATCGAGAGCTTATTTGAGTTGTGGCTTTGGAATAGTAGAACTTGACATGATAAAAAGGGAAGTTCGGGATACCTGGTATATAGGAGCAAATGGTTCTGCCCTGGAGATCTTCGATCTGGATTCTGACGGAACCTATTTCTATGTCGCTGCAAAAGATGGCATCTATCGTGCTCCGGCAAACAGTCCAAACTTATCTTCATTCAATTCATGGACTAAGTTAAATCCTCCGGCAGGCCAGTATAACTTCCTCACTTTTTTCCAAGGTAAAGTTTATGCTAATCGCAAAGATGCAGGTGGACAGGATGAAGTTTTTACTTATGATGGAAATTCCTGGACCTTATTCAATCCCGGCTTTACTTATCTGACAGAACAGCTTGACAGATTCAATGATCAGCTGGTATTGGTGAATAATTTCAGTGTCAATGTGTATGACCAGTCTGCAACAAGGGTGATCTATTTGGATGGGAATACCTATTCAGATCCTGCACCAAAAAAGGTTTTCATTGATGAAGAATATAAGATCTGGATCGCTGATGAAAGGCAAGGTTTGGTGAGATATGCAAATGGTGTAGCAACTCCAAAGATCTTTCCTAACGGACCGGATCGGAATATGGCATTTGCGATGGAATACAGTGATGGCAGGATCTGGGTTGCCCCAGGGGGACGAACTCTGGCAACCGCCAATCTTTACATTCAGCCCGGGATCTACAAATACTTTAACAATACCTGGACACATATCAAAGGCGGCAAACTTGATACTATCTATGACATTTTTAATGTTGCGGTAGATCCATTGGACCCGGATCATGCATTTTTCGGAGCCTGGGGAAGAGGATTGATAGAAGTAAAAGGCACTTCTGTGGTTCAGTATTACAATGAAATGAATTCAACCCTGGCTCCTATTTCAGCATTTTATTGGTTAGGTGTGGGAGGAATTGCTTTTGATGCCGCGGCCAACTTATGGGTATCTAATTCAGGTGTAGCAGCTCCTTTGAGTGTCAGAAAATCGGATGGTGTATGGCAATCATTTTCATTCCCCGGTTTGGTAAACAGTTCGAATAATATCATGGGTTCAGTGTTAGTGGATAAGGCAAATCAGAAATGGGTCATCCTTTCAAAAGGCGGGGGCATTCTGGTGTTTAGCGAGAACGGTACACTGAGTAACACGAGTGATGATAAAGTGAAAGTATTAACGGATGGCTCAGGAAAAGGAAATCTTCCATCAAAAGTAGTTTATTGCATGGTTGAAGATAAGGATGGTGAGATCTGGGTTGGGACTGAAAAAGGGATAGCCGTTTTCTTTGCTCCCGGTGGAGTTTTCAGCAACAGTCCGGATGCACAGCAGATCCTTATCCAGCAGGATGGCTACAATCAATATCTATTGGAAAGTGAAACAGTAACTGCAATTGCAATTGATGGAGCAAACAGAAAATGGATAGGAACAGTGAATGCAGGTTTGTTTTTAATGTCGGCGGATGGAACAAAAGAGATCGCTCATTTCAAAGCAAGCAACAGCCCATTGCCCGCAGATGAGATTCAAAGTATCACGATCCATGAAGAAACAGGAGAAGTATTTATTGGCACTACGGCGGGAATAGTTTCTTTGAGAGGAGAAGCTATCGAAGGCGGAGAAAAATGTAAAGATGTGTATGCATTCCCAAATCCTGCAAGAGAAACATACAGAGGGCCGATCGCAATAAAAGGTGTTATGGCTGATGCCAATATCAAGATAACAGATGTTGCAGGGAATCTGGTATATGAAACTACCGCATTGGGAGGACAAGCCATCTGGAATGGAAATAATTTCTTAGGAGAGCGAGTACAAACAGGTGTTTATTTGATCTTTGCTTCTAATAAAGATGGAAGTCAAACCTGCACTACCAAGCTATTATTAGTGAATTAATATGCCTGCTGCAACCAGAGGAATTGTTCTTCAGTGCACTGATTTTTCAGACAGCAGTGTGGTCGCAAAGATCTATACGGAGATAAGCGGAATGCAGTCTTATCTGATTCCCGGAGTCAGAAGCAAAAAATCAAAAATTAAAGCCAATCTGTTTCAATCATTAACACTGGTTGAAATGGTTGTTCATCATAAGAACAGTCGGGGTTTGCAACGTATATCTGAGATCAGACCAAGCCCCGCTTTCAATAGTATTCCATATGATATTTACAGAAGTTCTTTGGCCATTTTTATCAATGAAATTTTATTAAAAACAATACGGGAAGAAGAAAGTAATTCTGAACTTTTTGAATTTCTCCATCACTCAATATTATATTTGGATCTGGCAGGAAAAACTCCTGCTAATTTTCATATGTCATTTATTTTTAAGTTGACCAAATATCTGGGATGCCCACCGGCAGAACCAATCGAAAAAGATATTGGTTGTTTTGATCT